>JAKAIQ010000013.1 GCA_021825035.1 Deltaproteobacteria bacterium
CAATCTTCAGATCGACTATGCTACCTGCGAGGCTGCTCCTTGGCATCACTCGCTGCATGAGGTTTCTGGCGGAGCTTACGGTTATGGACGGAGTGCGGCCGATAAGCCTGAAAAGGAGCTCGATCCTTGCGGCCTGTATCTCCTGATGGGCTGAAAGCGTCTCGAAAGGAAGAATCTCCGGAGCCGGGTAAAGGAACACGTCTTCATCGGGCAGGAAAAACCTCAGGTCTTCGAAAAATTCCCGGGCCTCTTCCTCGCCCGCCAGCATCACGAGGATGTTTCTTCGGACGGCCTTGAAGTACGAGGCGAGAAAGAAGGCCTTCGCCGAGCCGAAAAGGCCGGAAATCTTAAATTCCTCGCCGGGCCTGACGGCCGAGGCCAGGGCCAGTGAGGCGCCCATAGTATGTGCGCGGCTATCCGTGGAGATCATCGTATAAAAGGTCAAGGATCATCTAAACGCACTATTATAACATAAACAACCCTTTTTTAAAAAGCACGCGTGCGGCGCGGCGGCGTTATCATGAGCGCGGCTCCGGGCCTTTGCCTGCCGGGCGGAGCGACCTTGACAAAACACGGCGCCGGACATAGATTATAGATAACGGCGGGGAACGCCGCCATGAAAGGCCGTATTTCAGGCCGATAAGGAGACCGATGAGACTCGACAAACTTACCATAAAATCGCAGGAGGCTCTCCAGGAGGCCCAGAATATCGCCCAGGAGAACGAGCAGCAGGAGGTGGCCGTCGAGCACCTGCTCCTCGCGCTCGTGCGCCAGGAGGGAGGCATAGTGCCCCCCATACTCGAAAGGATAGGCGCCAGGCCGCCGCTCATCCGCGCGCAGCTCGAGGAGGCGATAAAAAAGGCCCCTAAGGTATACGGCGCGGGCGGCGAGGCCTATCTCTCGCAGAAATTGAAGACAGCGCTCGACGCGGCATTCAAGGAAGCCAAAGACCTCAAAGACGAGTTCGTGTCTGCCGAGCATATACTCCTTGCCATAGCCGCCGAAAAGACCGAGGCTTCACGGATACTCGCTTCGCAGGGCGTGACGAGGGACACGATACTCAAGGCCATGACCTCCGTGAGGGGCGCGCAGAGGGTGACCGACCAGTCGCCTGAGGAGAAGTACCAGGCTATTTCGAAATACACGAAAGACCTCGTCGAGATGGCCAGGAACAACAAACTCGACCCCGTAATAGGCAGGGACGACGAGATAAGAAGGGTCATTCAGGTGCTTTCGAGGCGGACGAAGAATAACCCCGTGCTTATCGGCGAGGCGGGCGTGGGAAAGACCGCGATAGCCGAGGGGCTTGCCCAGAGGATAGTGAACGGCGACGTCCCGGAGACGCTCAAAAACAAGAGGCTCCTCGCCCTCGACCTCGGGTCCCTGATAGCGGGCACGAAGTACAGGGGCGAGTTCGAGGATAGATTAAAGGCCCTCATGCGGGAGATAACGCAGGCCCAGGGCGAAGTGATCCTCTTCATAGACGAGCTTCATACGCTCGTCGGAGCCGGGGCCGCCGAAGGCGCGATGGACGCTTCCAACATGCTCAAGCCCGCCCTCGCGAGGGGAGAGCTCAGGTGCGTCGGGGCCACCACCATAGACGAGTACAGGAAGCATATCGAGAAGGATGCGGCCCTCGAAAGAAGGTTCCAGCCGGTGATCGTCGGCGAGCCGTCGGTAGAGGATACGATAGCGATACTCCGGGGGCTCAAGGAAAAATACGAAATCCACCACGGCGTCAGGATAGCGGATTCCGCCATCATAGCGGCGGCCACGCTCTCGAACAGGTACATAACCGACAGGTTCCTGCCTGACAAGGCCATAGACCTCATCGACGAGGCGGCCTCGCGCCTGCGTATAGAGATAGACAGCATGCCCACCGGCATAGACGAGATAGAAAGAAGGATAATACAGCTTGAGATAGAAAGGCAGGCGCTTTCCAAGGAGACCGACAAGACCTCCGGCGATAGGCTTGGAAAGATAGACAGGGAGCTCTCGTCGCTCAGGGAAGACAGCGCGAGGCTCAAGCTCCACTGGCAGCAGGAAAAAGAGGTCATCGGAAAGATACGGGAGACAAAGAAAAGGATAGAGGAGGTAAAGACCGAGGCGGCGAACGCCGAGAGGACCGGAGACCTCGCAAAGGCGGCGGAGCTCAAGTACGGAAGGCTCATCGAGCTGCAGAAGGCCTTTGAGGAGGACGGCAAAAGGCTCTCGGAGCTTCAGGCCGACACGCGGATGCTGAAGGAAGAGGTGGAGGCCGAGGACGTGGCGCAGATAGTCTCCAGATGGACGGGCGTGCCGGTGTCGAGGATGCTCGAAGGGGAAAAGGCCAAGCTCCTCAACATGGAAGACGGGCTGAGAAAACGGGTCGTCGGCCAGGACCAGGCCCTCAGGGCCGTCTCCAGCGCCGTAAGGCGGGCGAGGGCCGGGCTTCAGGACACGAACAGGCCCATAGGCTCGTTCATATTCCTGGGGCCGACCGGGGTCGGAAAGACGGAGACGGCGCGCGCGCTCGCCGAATTTCTCTTCGACGACGAGCGAGCCATGGTCAGGATCGACATGAGCGAGTTCATGGAAAGGCATTCGGTCGCAAGGCTCATAGGCGCGCCCCCCGGATACGTCGGTTACGAGGAAGGCGGCTATCTCACGGAGGCCGTAAGGAGAAGGCCGTACTCGGTGCTGCTTTTCGACGAGATAGAGAAGGCGCACCCGGACGTCTTCAACCTGCTCCTCCAGATACTCGACGACGGAAGGCTTACCGACGGCCAGGGCAGGACCGTGGACTTCAGGAATACGGTCATAATACTCACGTCGAACATCGGGAGCTCCCACATAACCGAGCTCGGCGAAAATGAATACGAGGAGATGAAGGCGCGGGTCATGGAGTCGTTGCGGGCCTCTTTCAAGCCCGAGTTCTTGAACAGGATCGACGACATAATAATATTCCACCCGCTTTCAAGGGAGCACATGATGGCCATAGTCGATATCCAGCTCGGAAGGCTTGAAAAGATGCTCTCCGAAAAGAATATCGCCGTCGGCATAACGGATGCCGCGAAGGAAAAGCTCGCTGAGGAGGGCTACGACCCGGTATACGGGGCGCGGTCTCTCAAGCGGCTCCTCCAGAAAGACGTCTACGACGCCCTCGCGACGAAGATGCTCGAGGGCGATTTCAGGGAAGACGACCTCGTGGTCATCGACTACAGGGACGGCGGCCTCGTCTTTGAAAAGGGAGTCAAGGAAAACGCGGATAAAAAAGACGGGCGCAAGGCCGGATACGCTCTGCGCTGACCGCCATGCCCGATGCCGATGACGGCCAAGGCCCAGGCGCCGCTTCGCCGTCAACCGGGACTTTTACGTATCGCCGGGATACGGGCGTATGCCGTAAAATGAGCAAGAAGCCGTTGACCGGCGGCCTGTAAAATGTTAACTTAAACGAAATCCTGCGGAACCCGGCAAGGCCGGGCCGAGTGCGGCCCGGCCTTGCCGTTATTCCGCAGATCGCTACCTGGAGAAGGCATTGGTACGGAAAAAGGCGCTTAATGCCGCGGCAATCGGCATCCGCAGAAGCCTCATCTTGAAGTCATCCCTTTTCATTCTTTTTCTTTTTTCGATATCCCTGTTATTTAGCCCCGGCGCTATTGCGGAGGACTTCTGCGACAAAGGCGGCGTCATTCCGCCACGGCTCATCCTCGCCGGTGAGCCTGCCATTTCAATGGAGCTTGCCATGAAGCCAACTGACGGCGCTACGGCGTTCGAGCCGCTCATGGCGTCCGTTGACGACAGCCGGATCGCCGATGACGGGGACGATTCGGACGACGGCGGGGACGATTCGCAGGATATCGACGACGGCGCGCAGCCGGATAATCCGGACATCGAGGCATACCTAGCCCCGGACATGGCGAGAGGGCCGGGAGTAACGGTCGGCGTGGCTTGAAGGCCCCCGGAAAGCGGACGCTCCGGGAATGACAGCCTGCAACCCGATTGCGCCGCAAGCCCTGCCCGACCCGCTTTAGAGTGCGGGAAACGGCCCCTCAACCCAGCTCGAGCCCCTCGAGATTCGCCATCACCCTTTGCCTTATGGCCTTCGGCTTGGGCAGTTCGCGGGCTATCTTCCCTTCTTTTATAAGCGGAGTGAAAAGGCTTTCCATGGCCTTGCCGCACTCCGGGCAGGCCTTCTTTTTCGAGCCTAATGGTATGATTTTACGGCCTCCGCAGGCCCTGCACCTCAGGACGTCCTTTGCCCCCGACCACTTCCCTTTCTTGGCGAAGGGCCTGCCGTCGATCTCCATGATATCCATGGAAAAATCCACCACCGGCGCGTTGCTTATGGATGTGCCCACGCCGAAGGCGTCCACGATAGGGCTGAGTTCCCGGACTTCTTTTTCATCGAGGCCGCCGCTCGCGAAGAGCTTGACGTGGCCGTAGCCCCTCAAGTCGAGTTCCCACCTGACCTCCTCGAACATCCGGTAGAAGTTGCCGCGCCTCGACGCCGGGGTATCGAGGCGTACCGCGAAAAGCCTCTTCCCCATGGCCCCGGCTACCCGCAGCGTCTCGAACTTCTCGTCGTTGAACGTGTCTATGAGGGCGACCCTTTTCACCCTCTTGTCGATGATCCTGTCATAGGCCTCCACGGCCTCGACCGTGTCTCCGATGATGAGGATGAGTGCGTGCGGCATCGTGCCCATCGGCGTTTCGTCTATCAGCTCCGCGCTAACGACGACCGACACGCCGTCGCACCCTCCGAGGTACGCCGCCCGCTCTATCATGGGCGCCAAAACCGGATGCATGCGCCGCGCGCCGAAACTGACCACCGTCCGGTCCCCTGCCGCGAGCCTTATGCGGGCCGCCTTTGTCGCCACGCCCGACGCCTGGCAGATAAGCCCCAAAAGGGCGGTCTCGAAGACGCAGAAGTCCCTGTACATGCCTTCTATCTCCATGACAGGCTCGTAGGGCATGAACGCCTCGCCCTCCCTCATGCTCCTTATGTTGACCTGTTTGCCTTCCATGAGCCTCGCGGCCTCTTCGATCCCGGCGAGTATCCCCCACCTGAAGCCGTCCGGCAGGGTCTTTGCGAAGAACTCCGCCCTCACCCGCCTGTCTATCCCCTTTTTTTTGAGAACTTCGAGCGTCCTCGAAAAATAGACGTCCGTAACCCTGCCGTTTCTGATGTCTTCCGGCTCCGCGGTATGGAATATCGGCATATTCACCCCCTGCATGCAATTATAGCGGCTACGTTGCGAAGATGCCCCCCGGCCGATTGCGGCCGATGATCATTACCACTATGGCCCCGGCGATGAAGCCGCCTATATGCGCGTACCAGGCGATCCCGCTTGCAAACCCCGAGCTCAATACCTGTATGAGGAACCAGAGGCCGAGGAATATGACCGCCGGGATCCTCACTATCGTAACGAATACGATGAGGAACACGAGGGTATATATCTTGGCCCTCGGAAAAAGTATGAAATAGGCCCCCAGGATCCCGGCTATCGCGCCGCTCGCGCCTATGACCGGAACCGTTGACGACGGATTAGCGAATATCTGGGTAAGGCTCGCCACTATCCCTGTCCCGAAGTAGAAAAGGAAAAATTTCAAGTGGCCGAGGGAATCCTCGACATTGTCCCCGAATATCCAGAGGAACAGCATGTTGCCCCCGATGTGCAGAAGCCCGCCGTGGATGAACATGGAGGATATGATCGTAAAAGGCGGAGGCACGATGGACGCGGAGGCGGCCCTGAAATGGGTTATCTGATAAGGTATCACCGCGGTCCCGTAGATCAGGGCCTCCTGGCCCCGCGCGCCAAGCGATATTTCGTAGAGAAAGACAAGGACGTTCGCGGCTATGAGGGCTATCGTCACCGCCGGGAAGGAACGAGAGGGGACGTCGTCTTTAAGAGGTATCATGGATAAGGTTTAATGATTCCGGCTTATAACGCCGGCGGCTTTATAAAGTCATATCACTCCATGTCCCGCCTGTCAAGCTCATGCGGCGGCAAAGGCCGGGCGGCCGGAGGATCGGCCCCGAAAAGATTAAAAAAAGTCCCGCCTGAAAAGGCGGGACTAATGCGGGGAAAAAGCCTCTTTAAACGGCCTGGGCTTTTTTGATCACCTGTACCTTCTCGAAATCCGAGAATATCCCGTCGGATTCGGGGTAGAGTATGTGCTCCTCCTTCATATTGTGGTCTCCGAGGATATTGAGCAAGGCGCGTGACGATTCGTCTATTTGAGTCGCGTTCTTCGAGTCCGCGGCGTTGAGGATCTTTTCGAGAAGACCCTTTATCTCCGTATGCTCCATGCGCATGACGAAGGTCGGCCCGGCGTCGCGCATGCCGGTCTTGTCCTCGAAAGCCGGGAAGAGTATCTCCTCCTCTATCTGGATGTGTCGCCTGAGGCCGAGGTTGAACTCCCTGAAGTCCCTCGAAGCCTCCTCCCACCTGCCGGTCTGCTTCGCGTTCTGGAACCTCTCCATTATCGAATCGAGCCGCCTGTGGTCGGTCTGCAGGTATTCGGTTATGGTCCTGTTGGGGTCATTCACCTTTCTCTTCGCTATCTCCACCCTCCAGACCTGAGGCCCCTGCTCAAGAGGCCACCAGTCGAACTCTCCGTCGTGCTCGTTCTGGAATTGATACAGAAGCGGCCTGGGTTCGTGGTCGTTCACGAGTACAAAGCACTCGCCCGGGTTAAGGCCCTTGAAGGTGTCGAATATCCTAGGATGCCTCTCCCTCGGGACCATCTCCCTTACGTCCAATATTTTCTCCATCTGACGCTATCCTCCTTATCCTTGCCGGAAATTTATAATTCGCCTGATATCATTGCAGTTATTTTGCAGCAAACAGGCGGTAAATAAATATGATAAAAGTCAACACCCTAAAAAACACGCCCGGCATGCCTTCCTGTCCGGGGATAAATGCGAAAGGACCGCGCAAATCGTGCGGCCCGGCATCCCCGGCGGCTTGTCTTCGGCGGAACTTGCGGATCAAAGGAGCTGAGGGAAAGAGGTCAAGAGGAGCGCGGCTTGCGCGAACGATGGCCGGAGCGTCTTGAGAAACAATCGAAAATCCGCCCCTGGCCTCGCCTTCGCCGGATCTCCAGCGAGGCGCTCTCAGCCCTCAGGCCGGCGGCTCCAGCTTTTTTATGCGCATGGCGTCGAGGATTATCTTTTCGTAGAAAGGTTCGCTTATGCCCTTTTTCATCTTCCTTATGAAATAGCTCTCGAAGGCGACCTTGGCCAGGCGAACCCATCTGCCCTTCTTCGCCCATGTGACGTTGCGCGGCGGGACCTGAGGCAGGGCCACGAAGGCTATGCCGGTATTCCCCATGTCCGCGAGGCAAATGGCGTTCCAGGTCGCCCTTGCGGAGACCGGCGCGCCTTTGATGTCCGCCTCTATGTTACGGACGGTTGCGGTTACCATCGACTCGATCATATAGCCGGTCTTAGGCACCCCTGTCGGCACCGGGGTGGCCTCAAGCGGCGCTATGGCGATACACACGCCTACCGAATAGATATTTTTGTACTTCGGGCTTCTCTGGAACTCGTCCACAATAACGAAGCCCCTTGGGTTGCAAAGTCCCTCGACCCGAGCTACCGCATCCACGCCCTTGAAGGCCGGTATTATCATGGCGTATTTGCAGGGTATGGCCTTCTCGCCCTCATTGAGGACGTCTATTATTATCTTATCCTCCTCGATCTTTTTTATCTTCGCATTCGTGTGCCAGCCTATGTGCCTTTCCCTCAACTCGTGCTCAAGGAGCGTCTTGGAGTCGCCGACGCCGGCAAGCCCCATGTGCCCGATATAAGGCTCCGGGGTTATAAACGTCATCGGGACTTTCTTCCGTATCTTTCTTTTCTTCAAATCGGCGTCGAGTATGAAGCTGAACTCATAGGCCGGGCCGAAGCACGAGGCTCCCTGGGCCGCGCCGACCACGATGGGTCCCGGGTTCTCGACGAACTTAAGGTACTTCTCGTAACCCCTTTCGGCGTGGTCGACCGTGCATACGGAGACGGTATTACCGGCAGGGCCGAAGCCCTCTATATCATCGAAGGCGAGCTTAGGCCCTGTGGCTATCACGAGATAATCGTAGGGCACGGCCGTGCCAGCGCCTGTTATGACCTCGTTTTTCCCGGGGTCTATCGTCCGCGCGCCTCCGGGGATGAACCCGATGCCCTTTCTTTCAAGATAGGGCCGCAACGGAAAGCTGATGTCCTTTCGGGTCCTCCAGCCTACGGCGACCCAGACGTTTGAGGGGACGAAATGGAAGTCTTCGACATCGGAAATGACCGTCACCTCGTGCTCTCTACCGAGGGCGTCCTTCATTTCATATGCCGCCGGAAGCCCGCCGGTGGACGCGCCTATAATGATCACCTTCGCCATATGCCACCCCCTGTCATATTGTTAGATGCCCTCGCTATCCCTGGTTTCGCCGGGGAGCGCTGAGCGACGCCCTGCGCGCTCGGCTGCCCTTGATTTCAGGACTCAAACAGGGTGAAAGCGGTGGAAGAGCGGGACGGAAAGGGGCCTGGCTTACGTCCGCGCCTCGCAGCAGCCCTTTACCCCGAATGCCCGCAGCAACGCCATCATCGGGCACCAGTTCGTGAAAAAGGACTGCATGAGGTTGAGCCCGACAAAGCCCGTGAAAAGGAGCCAGTACCCGGACTGCACCCTCGAAAGAACAAGAGACCCGATGATGAATATCCCTGCCATGAGCCTTAGATACCTTTCGACGGTCATGATCATATCCTCCTTTGACGCTCCGGCGAGTGTCCGAGACCCGTAACGTCTATTTTATGCGCCTGGCCATCCTCTGCGTGTCCTCGAGCTGCTCCATCAGGACGGCCTTCATCAGGGCGCAGGCGTCGATTATCTTCGGATTGTTTATCCGGTAGAATATATTCACTCCCTCCCGCCGGGAAATTACGATCTTGCGCTGCCGCAGGATGGAGAGGTGCTGCGAGACGTTTGCCTTCGTTATGCCGAGCCTGCCGACGAGGTCGCCCACGGAAAGTTCCCCGTCTTTCAGGGCGGCTATGATCTCCAGCCTCTTCGGGTTCGCCAGCGTCTTGCAGATCTCGGCCTGCAACTCGAAAACTTCCTTCTTCATATTTTCATTATTGCGAAATATCGAAACATAGTCAAGGGAAAACGGACGCCCCGGCGGTTGACAGCGGGCTTTTCCATGATAGCCTATATGCCGGAGCCATATTTCGAGGAGTCCGTCAAAGGCCGCGTCAGCGGCATGAACCGGACCAAAGGAGGCGTCATTATGGAAAGAAAAGGGGTTGTGACATTCAAATCCCGGCCGGTCACGCTCATCGGGACCGGGCTGGAAATAGGAAGCCGGGCGCCGGAATTTTCGGTGATCGACAGGGACTTGAAGGAAATGGCCCTCAGGGACTTCAAGGGCAAGGCCAAGCTCATAAGCGTCGCGGTCTCGCTCGACACGCCGGTCTGCGACGCCCAGGCCCGCAGGTTCAACGAAGAGGCGGCCCGGCTCCCGGAGCAGATCGTCGTCATGAACGTCACTATGGACCTTCCCTTCGCCATAGGCAGGTTCTGCTCGACCGCCGGCATAGAGAGGATAAAGACGCTCTCGGATTACAGGGACGCCTCGTTCGGCATGGCCTTCGGGGTTCTCATAAAGGAGTTCAGGCTCCTCGCCCGCGCGATATTCCTCCTCGACCGTGACAACGTCCTGCGGTACTCGGAGATCGTGCCGGAGGTAACGGGACAGGTGAACTTCGAGAAGGCGCTGTCAGAGGCCAAAAAGCTCATGGCCGGGGCTTAGGGGCGGGCTCACGGGGCCGTTCTTTTGCCGCCGGCCCGGACGCCCGGCGGCCGCGTCAGGGCTTGTAGAACATCAAATCCCTTGCGTACGGCGCGACTATCTGGTTGAGCCTTTGCACCTCTTTATGCTTCAGGGGAATGAAGTTGGAGGCGATATAGGCGTTCTCCTTGACGTGGTCGGGATTGTCGCACCCGATGACGCCTATGGAGACAGGCATCGAAAGCGCGTAGCAGAAAAGGAGCTTTTTCGGGGCGTTCCAGTTGCCCCTTAAATAGAGCTTCATTCCCATGACGCCTATGTCCTTCGCGCCGGCTATGGGCACTATCTCTTCGATGAAGCATCTGTAGTGCGGCTCGGCCGGGTTTACGGGTATGAGCACCGTGTCGAAGTCGAAGGTCTCAAGGCACTTCTTTATGACGGCCGGGTCTTGGTGGCCCGTAACCCCGATAAACCTCACGAGCCCTTTTTCCTTCGCCTCCACGAAGGCCTCCATTGCGCCGCCCGGCGCGAATATTTGCTCGACGTCCTCATCCGTCCTCACGTCGTGGACCATCCACAGGTCGAGATGCCCTGTTTTCAGGCTCGACAGCGACTGCCGGAGATGAGCGAGCGCGCCCTCCTTATCCCTTGCGTGGGATTTGCTCGCAAGAAATACCCCGTCCCTTTTCCCCTTGAGCGCGTTCCCGTAATAGGCCTCGCTTCCGGAATACGCGTTGGCCGATTCAAAATAATTGACCCCCAGGTCGAGGGCCGCATGGATGACGTCGGCGGCCTCCCTGTCCTTCCCCTCGCTCCGGAGCACCCCTTCTCCGCCGAGCCCGAATATAGTCACCTCGGCGTTCGTCCTGCCGAGCCTCCTTTTGGGTATCGGCCTTTCAAGGGGCTTGTCGAGATGGTTGTCCGGCGTAAGCTCAAAGGGGTTGACCATAAGGTTTATGTTCCAGCCTTTCAAATGTTTTTAAGCCGCGAGCGGCGGCGCGGCCGGCTGCTCCCGGCGAGCGCTCCCCACTTCAGCCCTGTGCCATACTATCATAAAATAGCCGAACATGGGAAGGAATGATGACCCGGTATCGGCGATGCTCAAAAGAAGGGGCATCAGCGTCCTTTCGCACGACCCTGCCGGGCATCGGAGGATGCAGGACAAGATAGCCCCCTTCTTCGAGAGCGCGGTCGCCGGGATCGGGCTTCATGCCGGAAGGCTCCGCGACGAGGCCTTCTCCATGGAAGACAGGGTCTTCATAACCGACGGCTTCCCGGATATGGCGGCCGGCATCGGGGCGGCGTCGAGCGGCATCCCCGCGCAAAGGGGTTCCTGGAGCAGGCGCGGCCGGGATTCGCTGGCAAATCGGATGCGCGCGTGATAATATGTAATATACTTGCCCCTGGCCGGGCAACCGGACACCATCATGAAAGACATCATCGACTGGCTTATACGCGTCGAGGGAATGGCGATGCGGTTTTATGACGACGCCTCTCGCCTGTTCGCGGCGGACAAAGACCTCTCCGGGCTTTTAATGGAGCTTTCCGGGAATGAAAAGCTCCATTACGAGGCAGTAATGGGCGCTTACGAGCTCGTAAAAGAGAAAGACCATCCACCGCACATAATCCTGGACAGTGAAACGAGGCAAAGCATCGAGAGCTTCGTCCTTGAGTGCGCGAGAAAGCTCGGCTCCGGGCTGCTTACGGGCGAAGAGCTGATGGACGCGATAATAACGCTCGAAACCTCGGAGATAAACGGGCTGTTCCTTTATGTGATGAACTCCCTTAAGAAGAGGCCGGGGAGACCTCTCGCGGCCTCGCTCGATCTCGAGGAGCACATGGAGCGCATACGAAAGTTCGTCCGCTCGCGCCCGGAATTCACGAACTTTCGCGAAAGGGTGGATCGCCTGCCGGACGCTACGAGAAAGAACCTCCTCGTCGTCGATGACGAGGAGGCGGTGGCCAACGCCTTCAATATCATTCTAAAGGACCAGGGGAACGTCTTTGTCGCGTCGAACGGGAAGGAGGCCCTCGAGCTTGTATCCGAGAGGGATTTTGCCGCAATCGTTACGGACATCGACATGCCCGCGATGAACGGGATTGAGTTCTATAACGAGGCCACGAGGCAGTTCCCGCCCCTGAAAAGCAGGTTCGTCTTTCTCAGCGGAGCCTACAACGTCGCCGCGCATGAGTTCATGAGGCTCCATTCCCTCAAATTCCTCGACAAGCCCGCATCGATAAAGGACATCCGGCGGTCCGTAGCCGAAATAATAGAGGCGCGCTGAATCGGTTGCGCCGCGCTACGGCCCATCCGGTTTTGCGTTCGCAGGCGGACACGTTCATCGCGGGATTATGGCGGCTTTCGGAACGGTTGGTCAAGGCCCCGGATATGCGAATCAGAGCGGCGGCTTCGCCTTCCACCGCAAGACAGGCTCTCTTGCGGCTTTGGTCTCATCGACCCTTCCGACCCTGGTGTTCGCTGGGGCGTTTTTGAGGAGCTCAGGGGCGTTTCTGGCCTCATCGGCGATATTCTTCATCGCCTCGATGAACCTGTCGAGCGTTTCGAGCGTCTCCGTCTCGGTCGGCTCGATCATTATCGCGCCGGGCACGACGAGCGGGAAGTATACGGTGGGCGGGTGATAGCCGTAGTCGATGAGCCTCTTTGCGATGTCCATCGTGGATACGCCGTTCGGCTGTTGCACTTTGTCCGAAAAGACGCACTCGTGCATGCAGGGCCTGTCAAAGGGCAGGTCGAACGTGCCCTTGAGCCTTTCTTTTATATAATTAGCGTTGAGTATGGCGGCCTCGGCGGCCCTCTTAAGCCCCTCCGGCCCCATGCGCCTTATATAGCTGTAAGCCCGCACCATTATGGCGAAGTTGCCGTAAAATGCCTTGAGCCTGCCTATGGATCTGGGCCTCTTGAAGTCGAAAGAGTATTTTTTGCCTCTCTTCCTGACCCTCGGGACCGGCAGATACGGCTCAAGCGTCTTTCTTACCGCCACCGGGCCGCTCCCGGGCCCGCCCCCGCCGTGGGGCGTTGAAAAGGTCTTGTGGAGATTCAGCTGAACGACGTCCACTCCAAGGTCTCCGAGCCTTACTATCCCCATGAGGGCGTTCATGTTCGCGCCGTCGCAATAAAGGAACCCGCCCTTTTTGTGCACGACGTCGGCTATCTCTTTTATGTCAGCCTCGAAAAGCCCGAGCGTGTTGGGGTTCGTAAGCATGACCCCGGCGGTGTCCGCGTCCATTACGTCCTTTACGGCGTTCGCCGTCAAAGCGCCCCTGCCCTCGGATTTCACCGGGACTACCTTGAAACCCGCGAGGTGCGAACTCGCCGGGTTTGTGCCGTGGGCCGTATCGGGTATTATTATCTTCGTCCTCGGCTTTCCCCTGTCCTTGAAAAAAGCCGCCATCATCAAAAGCCCGCAAAGCTCGCCCTGCGCGCCTGCGGAGGGCTGGAGCGTGACGGCGTCCATGCCCGTTATCTCGCACAGGTATTCTTCGAGCTGGAACATCAGCTCAAGGGCGCCCTGCGAAAGCTCCTCGCCCTGGTAGGGATGAAGCCTCGAGAAGCCCGGAAGAGCGGCTATCTCCTCGTTTATCTTAGGATTGTACTTCATGGTGCAGGAGCCGAGGGGATACAGGCCGGAATCCACTCCGAAGTTCCATTGCGAAAGCCGGGTATAGTGGCGGACGACGTCTATCTCGGCCACTTCAGGGAAGCCTCCCATATCGTCCCTCAAATATTTCCGCGGGATGCTTTTTTCGGCGTCGCAGGCCGGGACGTCGAACCGCGAGGGCGCGACCCCGATCCTGCCTTCGCACGATCTTTCGAATATCAGCGCCTCGTCGAGGTGGAGGCCTTTTGTGCCGTTTGCCTTCATTTTTTTAATCTTTTCAAGGTCGATTCCTTGCCCCTTGCGCCGCGGCTTCATTATGCAGGTTCCGACGCCCCGCGCCTTGACGCGGGAAGGTTTATTTCAAGAGCCGCCGTTCTTGCCGCGTCGTTCTAATAATCTATGAGACGGCCTTTGCAAATTCGTCCGCGAAGAAGTCCATCTCTTCCCTTGAGTTCATCTCCGTGGCGCAGACAAGGATGTGCCTGTCGAGCGCCGCGTAGAACCTCTCCAGCGCAAGGCCGCCTATTATGCCCTTTCTCAGAAGTTTTCTCAGCGCCGGTTGAGGGCCTGAGCCGAGCGTTATGGCGAATTCATTGAAGACCGGCGCATCGAAGGCCGCCCTTACGCCGTCTATCGCAAGCAGCCTTTCCCTGAGATACGCGGCCTTCGAGAGGTTGAGGCGCGAGAGGCTCATGAGGCCGCCCTTGCCGAGGCTCACCATGTGTATGGCCGCCATCAGGGCGCACAGGCCGTGGTTGGTGCAGATGTTCGAAGTCGCCTTCTCCCTTCTTATGTGCTGCTCCCTTGTGGCGAACGTGAGGCAAAAGGCCCTGTTGCCGGACCTGTCCGACGTCTGTCCGACGAGCCTTCCCGGCATCTGCCGGACGAATTCGTTTTTTATGGCCATGAAGCCGAGATAAGGGCCGCCGAAGTTGAGCGCGTTGCCGAAGGACTGCATCTCGCCCACGGCAATGTCGCACCCGGACTCGCCCGGCGGCTTCAAAAGCCCGAGGGATACCGGCTCCGTGACGACCGCTATGAGAAGGCCGCCGTTCGCGTGGATGACTCCGGCAAGGGCTTCAAGGTCTTCGAGGCAGCCGAAGAAGTTCGGGTGCTGGACGACGAGGCATGCGGCCCCCCTGGATTCGACGCTAATGGCGTCCGGGATGGTCGTGCCGGATTCGGTGCCGAACGGGAGCTCGCGGACGTCCCCGCCGGAGCCTCTCAGATAGGTCTTTACGGTCTCGCGGTACTCCGGATGCAGGACGCCGCTTAAAAGCACCTTGTCCCTGCCGGTTATGCGCCGGGCCATGAGCGCCGCTTCGGCCGCGGCCGAAGCCCCGTCATAGAGCGAGGCGTTCGCGACGTCCATGCCGGTGAGTTCGCAGACAAGGGTCTGGTATTCGAATATCGCCTGAAGCGTGCCCTGGCTTATCTCCGGCTGGTAGGGAGTGTAGGCCGTGAAAAACTCTGACCTCGAAGCGAGGCTTCTCACCGCGGACGGGATATAGTGGTTGTACGCGCCGGCGCCGAGAAAGCTCGAATACTCATCGACCGTGGAGTTCCGGCGGCCAAGCCTTTTCAGGGCAGATGCCAGCTCCTGTTCCGATAGACCTTCCGGCAGTCCGAGCAACCCCCTCAACCTCAGGCCTTCGGGCACTCCCTTCAGAAGGTCATCGATCGACGAGGCCCCGACAGACGCGAGGATCTTTTCAAAATCCTTTTCTGTATGAGGTATGTAAGGCAATTTGAGCGTTCCGGACTATTTCTCTTCTTCTACGTACTTCTGGTATTCGTCTGACGACATGAGGTCTTCGACCTCTTTCGGATTGCTCATCTCGACCTTTATCATCCACGCGTCCCCGTAAGGGTCTTCGTTTATGGCCTCCGGGCTGTCAATTATGGCGTCGTTGACCTCGGCGACGCTGCCGCTCACCGGAGAGTAGAGGTCGGAGACGGCCTTTACCGACTCGACGACCCCGAAAGGCTCGTTCTTCGTGACCGAGCCCCCTTCCGACGGCAGCTCAACGTAGACGACGTCTCCGAGAGAGTCCTGGGCGTAATCGGTTATCCCGACGGTGGCCGTATTCCCCTCGACCTTGAGCCACTCGTGCTCTTTGGTATATTTAAGGTCCTTCGGAAACTCCATATGCAATCTCCTTTCTTTATATTCTCGGCCTTCCGAAACGCATATCCTTGCGAAGGGCGTTCCGCAAGCCGATGTTCATGCCTGACGGCGGATGCGGCTCTTCAAGAGCCGGCCTGCTTCGCCTCCTTAGCGCTTTCCTTCCTGTAGAAGGGCGGCTTTGTGACCGAGGCCCTCGCGTTCCTGCCCCTTATCATTACGTCGAGCTTCATGCCCGGCTCGCTCGCCCCCGGCTCGACGAGGCACATGGCCACGCCAGCCCTGAGCGACGGAGAAAGGGTCCCGCTCGTGACGTATCCGGCTTTTTTCCCTTCCTTCAGCACTTCATAACCCGCCCTCGGCACGCCGGGGTCTTCCATCTTTATCCCGGCAAGTGTCCTTTCAAGCCCGTTTGAGGCCTGCTTCATCAGGGCTTCTTTCCCGATGAAGTCCTTCTTATCAAGCCTCACGTATTTTTTCAGGCCCGCTTCAAGGGGCGTTATCGTCTCGGAGAGCTCGTGTCCGTAAAGTGGATATCCCATCTCGAGCCTCAGGGTGTCCCTGGCGCCTAACCCCACGGGAAGTATCCCGTGTTCCCGGCCTGAATCCATTATAGCCTTCCAGACGGCCGCGGCGGCCGCTGGGTCGAAGTAAAGCTCGAAGCCGTCTTCGCCGGTATATCCCGTCCGGGAGATTATGGCGTCGTGCCCGGCCACGGACGCGACAACAAAATGAAAATGCCCTATGCCGTCCGGATTTACGGAAAGAAGCGGCCTTAAAACCTCAACCGAAAAAGGCCCCTGCAACGCGAGCTGGGCGTAGCTTGCGCTCAAGTCTTTCACGGCCACCGCCCCTGGGCTGTTCTCGCGCATCCATTTGAAGGCCATCCCGGTATTGGATGCGTTCACACAGACCAGAAACCTATTCTTATCTAACCTGTCAGCAAGTCGGTCGCCCACCACGCCGCCGCCGGGATAGCATACGGGCGTGTACTGGCACTGGCCGTCCACGACCCTCTCCACGTCGTTCGTTATGAGGCGCTGCACGGCTCCGAGGGCGTCCGGGCCGGTTATCTCGACCT
>JAKAIQ010000223.1 GCA_021825035.1 Deltaproteobacteria bacterium
GAGATCGACAACAGGGCGAACGAGGCGTTCTACGGCAGGATCATTACGCCGAAGGAGATATTCTCCGGAGCGGTCGCGGCCCCTGCCGCGGCTGAAAAATTCAAGTCCGAGCTCGAGAAGGACTCCGGCTTGAAATAACAATCGACGGCGCGCGGCGAATCCTTCCGGCCGCGCGATGAAATGCCGTAATCCCTTTTTATGAGATCAAGAGCCGTCGTTGCCGTTACATTCCTTTTAATGCTCGCGGCGTGCCGGTCAGGGGCGTCGTTCTACGAGAAAGCGGACTTCATGCCCATGCCGTCCGCCCGCCCGCGCATCGGAACTAACGCCCATCCGGCGAAAGGCAAATTCCTCGTCGCCTCGCCCGCCATGAAAGACCCGAGGTTCGCCGGAACGGTAATCCTTCTTATCGACTACGGCGTGCGCGGCGCGCTGGGCCTTGTCGTAAACAGGCCCAGCGACATCGATCTGTCGGAGGCGTTCGCGGACGAAAAGAGGTTCAAGAGAGGGGACGGCAAGCTGTTTCTCGGAGGTCCGGTAGAGACGGAGCGCGTGTTCGTCCTGATCCGTTCGCCCGGCGGCGTCGCCGGATCGATGCCGGTCTTCAAGGACGTTTACGTGAGCGAGAGCGAAGCCGCGCTTCAGGCGGCGGCGGCGGGCGGGCTGGAGTACAGGGTTTTTGCCGGGTACGCCGGATGGGCGCCGCTTCAGCTCGAACGCGAGATAGACGCCGGCGCCTGGGAAGTGACGGACGGCGACGCCGACGAGATATTCTCGGAAAAGCCCGTAGCCCGCCCCCTCAAGTAAGCGGCTCTCCCCGGCCCCGCCCTCCTTCTTTCGCCTTACATTCGCGGCCTGCGGCGGCTTGAAACGCGCTGCCTCCCGAACCGCCGACCGCCCGCCTACCAGCCGAGCACCCACGCGAAGACGAGCGGGGCGACGATCGTGGCGTCGGATTCGATCACGAACCTCGGCGTATCCGGACTCAGCTTCCCCCACGTTATCTTCTCGTTCGGCACGGCCCCGGAATAAGAGCCGTAGCTCGTGGTCGAATCCGATATCTGGCAGAAGTACCCCCAGTAAGGCGTGTCGAGGCGCCTCAGGTCCTGCCTGAGCATGGGGACGACGCAGATCGGGAAGTCCCCGGCTATCCCGCCCCCTATCTGGAAGAAGCCTATCCCCGGAGCGCGGCTGTTCTTGGTGTACCAGTCGGCGAGCATGGTCATGTACTCGATGCCGGATTTTACGACCGACGGCCTCAGCTCCCCGGTCACGCAGTGGGACGCGAAGATGTTCCCCAGCGTCGAATCCTCCCAGCCGGGGACGATTATCGGGAGGTCCCGCTCGGCGGCGGCCATGAGCCAGCTGTCCTTCGGGTCTATCTCGTAGTATTCCCGGAGCGCCCCGCTTTTAAGGAGCCTGTAGAAGTATTCGTGCGGCAGTCGCCGTTCGTTCCCGGCGTTGGCCTCTTTCCAGAGCTTGAGGATATTGCGCTCTATCCTCCTTATGGCCTCATCCTCGGGTATGCAGGTGTCCGTCACCCTGTTGAACCCGCTTTCGAGGAGGGTCTCCTCGTCCTTCGGCGTGAGGTCCCTGTAATTCGGTATCCTCCTGTAGTGCGTATGCGCGACGAGGTTGAATACGTCCTCTTCGAGATTCGCGCCCGTGCATGTTATTATATCGACCTTGCCGCTCCTTATCATCTCGGCGAGCGATTTTCCGATCTCCGCCGTGCTCATCGCGCCGGCCAGGGTCACCATCATCTTTCCGCCCCTGTTCAGATGCTCCTCGTACGCCCTGGCCGCGTCTACGAGGGCCGCGGCGTTGAAGTGAAGGTAGTGCGTCTCCATGAAGCCCGAAATAGGGCCCCTGTTTACTTTGTTCATTTCGTCTCTCCATGCGGGTTTTTTATTTTTTGCTCGATAGAGTTTACCCGAAGACGCCTTTGCAGGTCAAAAAAAATCTTGCCTTCATCTTCAAAAAACGGATCGCGCGCCGCCCGGCCGGAAAAAACCTGCTACACTGTCATTACCGCTTTTTCAGCGGGCCGGAAAGAGAACCGCCGCGGCCCGCGGCGACGAACGGGCGATGAGGCGAAAGGAGCAGCGGACTTTCCGGATAATGCTCGTAAAATAACACCGAGGAGAAAGCGCCATGGAAAACGAATGTCCTTACCTGAGGCTTGGAGAAAAAGGCGGCTGTCTGTGCACGGCGTCGCTTACGAAGATGGAACCGAGCGCTATCGAACTGAAGCTCTATTGCACCACCGAGGAGCACTTCCGCTGCCCCATACTGCTTTCCCGCATTCTGCGCGACGGGGTCAGAAGGTCGGCGATCAGGAAGGCCGCGGCGCGTTTTGCTTAAAATGCCGGCGGCCGATCTGCCGCGCAAAAGTCGGCAGATGACGGCCCGTACCTGCGTCCGCTACGTCTCCTCCATCCATTGGCCCCGGTCTGGAACCCCGTATATCACGCTTCCGTCGTCTGCCCTTCCCTTATCCACAAGCTCTATGACGAGGCGGCCCGCGCCGCCCGAAAACGGAACCCTGTCTTCCGGGGCCGCGACGAAGACGAAACTCGCGTCATCGAGGCTCGAGGCCGGGCCGCCGTAATTCACGGCAAGCGGTTCGAGCCTTATCTCCTCATCTCGCGGCCCCCGCTCGCCCGCGGCGGTCACATCCAGGCCGAGGCTGAATGGCATCTCCAACCCGTCCGCCGTCTTTATGAAGCCGGCCGCCGAAATGGTTACCAGGCCGGCATGATACCCCTTTAAGAGCGCGCCCCTCCTTTGAGCGTCCGCGCCTTCCTTTGCGGAGTCCCCTTCCTCCTCGCGTCCCTCCTTCGGGCGCGGGGGCCTGACTTTCCTGCGATAGACCCTGAGAAGCCTTATCCCGCCATCCGGAAAAATATCGTTCAGGATAGCCATGAGAAACGGGCTCATGCCCGGACTTTGCGGTATGAATATCTCACGCGGCTCGCCCGCGCCCGCGGCAACGAGATACTTTAAAAAGGAACGCGCCCCTCCTGAAATCCCTCCCTCATCCGTCGGGTGCGGATCGTCCGAAACGGCTGAAACTCCGATTCCGGCAATATCCTCTTCAACAGCCCTTTCGGAAACGGACGCGTGGCTGAACGCCTTTCTTTCGATGTCCGCCGGCTTATCGGGCCGCGCCGCCGCCGCGGTCTCGCCTGAAAGCGCGCTTGCCATGCCCCTCGACTCATCCGAAATGGTAAGGAAGTCCGCCGCATCTTCAAGCAAGACCTCTTCCTTGAGAAGCGCGGCCGCGTCGTCCTTTCCGGATCTCCGGGGCAGGGCGGCCTTGCCGCCGCCCTGCAAGGCGTCGTCCGTGACGCGGCTACCCGGCTCTATCCTGTCGGTCATCTTCAAGGCAACGTCCCCCTCAAGCATCATATCGACGGATTGCGGGCCGGACTTTACCGGAGGAACCAAAAAGTCGCGGCAGCTTGTCAGAAAAAAAACGCGTGCTATTCTTGTATAGGCCGGTACGGGCCTGAGGAGGAACGCCGCATGGGAATTAAAGCCGCCGGGATAGTCGGAAAGGACGCATCCGGCATCGTGAC
>JAKAIQ010000224.1 GCA_021825035.1 Deltaproteobacteria bacterium
CGGAAAAAACGAGGGCGCCCCGCCGCCGAATATCCGCTGAGGCGCCTCAATCGAATAAAGGCCCCTTCAAATCCGCGAGAAAGCCCCTGAGTTTTTTGAGCGCCATGGCCCTGTGACTTATGGCGTTTTTTTCTTCGAGGGTCAATTCGGCGGCTGTCCTGCCCATTTCAGGCAAAAAAAAGACCGGGTCGTAGCCGAACCCGTTTTCGCCTTTCGGCTCGGTCGTTATGAACCCATCCAGCACGCCGTCAAAGGTGAAAGTCCCTTTACCGTGCGGAAAGGCGAGGGCGATGACGCACCTGAAGCGGGCGCTCCTACCGGCCATCGGAATGCCCTTCATTTCAGCGAGGAGTTTAAGGTAATTTTTTTCATCCGTTGCGTCCGCGCCCGCGTACCTTGCCGAGAAGACCCCCGGTCGTCCGCCAAGGGCGTCCACCTCGAGCCCTGAGTCGTCGGCAATGGCGGGAAGCCCGGCGCCTTCGGCGACGATGCGCGCCTTGGCGACGGCGTTCTCGCTGAAGGTCAGCCCGGTCTCAGGCGGCATCTTCAGGCCGGGGAAGCTCTCAAGGGTGAGGAGTTCGACGCCCGGCGCCAGCTTTTCGATTTCCCTTATCTTGCCCCTGTTGCGGGTAGCGAGGACTATCTTCATGGACCGGGCAAGGCTTCATCGTTCTTTTGGCCCGCGTTCAGGAAACCGATGAAGTCCTTTTCCTTCGAGAACTTCTTTCTGAAGCCGACGATGCCGTCTGCTATCGACTCGGCTATTTCCTCCCGGCCTTTTTCGGAGTCGAGCCTTTTTTCGCTGACCGGGTTGGTGATGAAGCCCGCTTCGATCAAGACCGCGGGCATCTCTGCCGATATCAGGACCGCGAAAGGCGCCTGCTTCACCCCCCTGTCGTCGCCTCTGGCGGCCTTGAGAAGGCTCGTCTGCACCGCCTCGGCGAGCATCGAGCTTTCATGATTGGAGGCCGTGTTTTTCATGTCGCGTATTATCTCCGTCAGGTCTTCGGCCTCGGCGCCGGTCACTCCCGGCCCGGCGTCGGAGCTGTTCTCAAGCTCCGAGACCCTCCTCGCCTCCTCGTCAGTCGAGTCGATCGAGGCGAAGAAGGTCTCGACTCCGTCAACGTCCTTTTTGGGAGCGGCGTTCATGTGGATGCTTATGAAAAGGTCGGCCCTGTTCCGGTTGGCAAAGGCCGTCCTGTCGCGCAAAGGGATGAAAGTATCGCCGTCTCTCGTGAGAAGCACGGTGCACAGGCACCGCTCCCTCATCTTGTCGGCCAGCGTCCTTGCGAGGGCGAGCGTTACGTCTTTCTCGGCCACTCCGTCCGGCCCGACCGCGCCGCTGTCATGGCCGCCGTGCCCTGGGTCTATCACTATGATCCCCGGGCTTTCGCCTGCCGCCGGGTACGGCATCCGCGCGTCCACGAAGAAACCGGGCGACGGCGAAGGGGAAAATGCGACGATCGACGCCGCCAGTATCACGCCTTTGATCCTGTTCATCAACGCTATTTTAATTTCACCGGGCCGGCAAGTCAATATCCCGATAATTTGTCTGGCAATGGCCGGCTGGTTTAAGTTAAAATGATGCACATCGGCGCAAAAGATCGAATTCGGCCCTGAAAGAGGAGGTGCTTTACGAGATGCTTTTCTATTCCATGCACATAATCCATGTCCTGACGGTCATTTTGTGGATAGGCGGGCTTGCCTTCGTGACCTCGATAGTCCTGCCCATGGCCATAAAGACGCCGGACGCCCTGCAAAAAGTGCTGCTCTTCCAGCGGGTGGAGCACAGGTTCGCCAGGGTCGCGAGGATATACAACCTCATAACCGGGGCTACGGGATTTGCCATGATCCTCATTACCGGCTGGTACAGGGCGCTCTTTACGCGGGCGGGGATACCGCTTACCGTGATGACCATGATATGGGTGTTCTGGTTCGTGATGCTCTGGGGCCTCGAGCCGATAGTCATAAGAAGGATGCTCAACAATATGCTGAAGGACCCGAAGATGGATATCGACGGCATATTCAAACGGCTGAACACGATGCACTGGTTCATGGTGTTCATCTCGCTCGTGGCGGCAACGGCCGGGGTCTTCGTGGCGCACATACCGGTCGCGTTCTGAGTCGCAACAAAAGGCCTTTTGCCGGAACGACGGCGGTTGAACCTCAATGGCTTTCCCCGGCGTTCGCCTATTTCTTTTTTTCCATATCAAGCAGGGCCTTTTTTATTCCGGCGCCGCCGGTATACCCGCCGATGCCGCCATCTCCCTTTGTTACCCTGTGGCACGGGATTATTATGGGAACCGGGTTTTTTCCGCAGGCGTTCCCAACGGCGCGGGCGGCTCCCGGCTTTTTGAGGAGCCTTGCCACGTCTCCGTAGCAGAGTGTCCGGCCACGTGGGATTTTCCTGAGGGACTTCCACACCGAAAGCTCGAACGGCGTGCCGCAAAGGTCAAGGGCCGCGCTGAAGCGGACCGGCCGTCCGGAGAGGTATGCGTCGAGTTCCCTGAAGACTTTTTCGAGACACGCCCGATCTTCGACAGGGGCCATGCCCTTTTCTTTAAGCCTCTTCAAGAAGTCTTTTTTCCCGCCGTTTATCGAGATATCCGTTATGCCGTCTGATGTAGCTGCCGCGAATATCCGTCCTATCGGCGTAACGCGGCTCGCGTACCGGACGATCTTTTTCGGCCTCGCCATTTTTTCAACGCCTTTCTTTTGCGTCGCCATGCCGTCATTTTCGCGCAATTTTGCGGACAAGTAAAGCGGACATCGCCTTCCCCTGACAAAAAGGCCCTGCGCACATGCGGCGCGGCGTCTTTTACGTTGCAAGGCCATTTATTGGGTTGACATTTTTTGCCGTGTTTGATAATGTAACATATTGCGTACGTATGCAATTCTATTGCGGGGTGGAGCAGTCCGGTAGCTCGTCGGGCTCATAACCCGAAGGTCCTAGGTTCAAATCCTAGCCCCGCTACCAGATTACAAGGGCCGTAATTCCTTTTGAAAATAAAGGAGTTACGGCCTTTCTGCTTATGGGGTTGCGCGCAGTTCTTTACTCTCTTTTTCAGCCAGCGTAACCAAATCGTAACCGTTTTCAAGAATAGCCACCGCCTTGATCATGTGCGACGGCGCGAGATGCGAGTACCTAAGCGTCATCGTAAGGCTCTTGTGGCCAAGGAGCCTGCTCACGGTCGTAAGGTCAACCCCTGCCATCACGAGCCAGCTCGCGAAGGTATGCCTCAAGTCGTGAAAACGGAAATCGTTGATTCCGGCTACTCGGAACAACTCCCTCCCGCATTGAGGACAATTGCCCGGGCTCTCGCCCCCGGATTTTTGCCGCTCAAAGCTACAGGCCGAGGAAAAAGACCGCTTCAAGTCCCTGAACCTCCTGCCAGCGCTATCCGTGAAAACATAGGGGCTGTTGATGTGCCGCACAAGGCCCTGGAACACGCCCTTCAAGACCCGGTTGATGGGAACCTCGCGCCGCTCGCCATTCTTGGTCCTGTCGAGGAGTATGAACCCGTGCTTCAGGTCAACGTGCTTTCCCCATTCAAGGGAAAGTATCTCC
>JAKAIQ010000225.1 GCA_021825035.1 Deltaproteobacteria bacterium
GGTAACCTGCTCGAACGTAGGGTTTACATATTCTATGTTGCCGTCCGCGTCGGTTATAAAGACTACATTTATGCTCCCCTCGATGGCCATGGAGAGCTTCTTTAGCTCGAACTCCGCCTGTTTCGCCTCGGTTACGTCCTGAACGAGGCCGGCCATCTTGACGGGTATGCCGGAGGCGTCATGGCTCACGTCAGCCTCGGCATGGACCGTCCTGACCATCCCGTCGCCCCTCATGATCCTGTGGTTCACGGAGAAGCGCCTGCCCCCGTAAAAGGCGTCGTATACCGATTTTTTCACGGCATCCCTGTCTTCCGGATGAACAAGGCCCAGGTAAGCCTCGTAGCTGCCGCCGAATTCCGCCTCCGTCAACCCGAACAGGCAGTACATCTCCTCCGACCAATACATCCTGTCGTTTGCTATGTCCCACTCCCAGCTTCCCATCCGCGCCATGTGCTCCGCCCTGTTGAGAAGATCCCACGCCTTGCCGACGTCCGCGGTTCTCTTCCCTATTTCCGCCGCCATTTCATTGAAGGCGTCGCCGAGGGCGCCTATCTCGTCATTCGACCCCGCCGGAACCCTCACGCCATAGTCTCCGCCTGCCATGCTTCCGGCGGCGTTCGACAGCCTGCCGAGCTGAGAAATCGTGCCCCTGTAGAAGACCGCCGCAAGCAGAACGGAAAGCCCGGCTATGGCCGCAAACATAACCTCCGCGTAATGCCTCATCCTGTCGATCGGCGCCATCAGCTCATTCCTGTTCACCTCGACGGCGAGCGTCCAGCCGAGCGCCGGCAGACACCGGGACGACCCCGCGACCTCCTCGCCGTCGAGGCCCATGTAGGTAGCGAGCGTCTCGCGGCCCGAAGCTACGCAGGCGGCCACCGGCGGGGTGGAAGCGGTCTTTCCTTTATAGCCGCGAGGGCCGGCTATGACGCGACCCTGCCTGTCGGCTATGTATACGTTCATGGTCCTCCACCTCGTTCCGGAGGAAATCGCGCCGAGCGCTCCTTCGAACTCGCCCGTGAGCATGTTTTCAAGCTCGCCCAGGACTATGGTGTTCGTCAATACGCCGACGGCCCGGCCCCGGCGGCCCATGACTGGCACGGAGACGGAGAGGACCGGCTTGCCGTCGGCCACGGTCCTTTGAACGGCAGTTGCGGCCCGCTGCCACCTCATTAAAAAAGGCTTCCCTGAAACGTCCCTGCCTGTGCGGGCTTCGTCCGTCGAGGCGATTATGACGCCTCTCAGGTCGCTCACGTCTATGGAGACGATGCGCGCCCCGAGCCGCCGCTTCATCCGGAGATGCGCGTCGAGAGGGCCGCGCCCGGCGCCGCCCCCTTTTTCGAGGGCGTCCATCACAAGGCCGTCGCTTGCGAAATCCTGCGCCTTCCTTTTCGCCATTTCGAGGAACTGGTAGACCTTGCCCTCAAACCCCTCCGAGACGACGGAAAGGCTGAAAAGGATATTGCCCCTGACGCTTTTTTTCGCGTTCACGTATCCGTAGGCGAACGCGGCCGCGATGGAAATGAGCACGGCCGCAAGCGCGAAAAGGGTCTTTTTAAGGAGAGAGAAAGAAGGCTTCTTCATCCATCCTTCCATGAGGCGAAGATTTGATTTTCAGCGATGGCTTTCGGGATGAAAGGCAGGGGCCGTCCCGGAAGAGGACGGCGATGAACTGACCGGATGCGCGGCGGCCTGCACCATCTCAAAGTATAGCCGAAAATTTATTTTATGCAAAAACGCTTTGACTTCGAGCGTTTTCCCTGACCAGGCGAAGCCGCGAATGCCGACGAAAGGCCGCTTTCCGGCTCAGGGTCTTGCGCTCCGCCTTTTGCCGGCCTCGAGTATCTTTTTCCTTACCCTTATCGACTGTGGCGTGACCTCGACAAGCTCATCCTCCTTTATGAATTCAAGGGCCTGTTCGAGGTTCAGTATGTTCGGCGGGAATAGTATCATCGCCTCATCCGAGCCGGATGCGCGCATGTTCGTAAGCTTCTTTTCCTTAACGGCGTTCACGTCCATGTCGTTCTCCCTGGAGTTCTCGCCTATTATCATCCCTTCGTAGACCGGGGTGTTCTCCTTTACGAGAAGAGTCCCCCTCGGCTGGAGGTGGAATAGCGCGTATATGGTCGTTACCCCGCTCCTGTCCGCGACGAGCGCGCCGGTCTGCCTCTTGGATATGGCTCCCGACCATGCCTCGTAACCGTCGAAGATGTGGTTGAGCAGCCCCATGCCCTTCGTGTCGGTCAGGAACTGCGACCTGAAGCCTATAAGGCCCCTCGAAGGTATGCGGAACTCGAGCCTCACCCTTCCGTGGCCGTTGTTCTGCATCCTGAGCATCTTGCCTTTTCTCATGCCGACCTGCTGGGTGACGACGCCTATGAACTCCTCCGGCACGTCTATCACCAGTTGCTCCATCGGTTCATGGATCGCGCCGTCAACCGTCTTCGTTATCGTCTCCGGCATGGACACCGAAAGCTCGTAACCCTCCCTCCTCATCATCTCTATGAGGATCGCGAGCTGAAGCTCGCCCCTTCCCATTACCTTGAACGAGTCCGCCTTTTCAAAATCGACCTTTATCGAGACGTTGTAGAGAAGCTCCTTTTCGAGCCGCTCCCTGAGGTTGCGGGAGGTGACGTACTTGCCCTCCTTGCCCGCGAAAGGCGACGTGTTGGCGGAAAAGACCATCGAGATCGTCGGCTCATCGACCTTGATGCGCGGCAGCGGCCTCGGGTCCTCGAAGTCGGTCACCGTGTCTCCGATGCTTATGCCTTCGATCCCGGCAAGGGCTATTATCTCCCCGACCGACGCCTCCTTCGTCTCGATCCTTTCGAGCCCCTGGAAGACATAAAGCCCGGTGACCCTGGTCTTTATGGCCTTATTGTCGGCGTTTATCATGGCGACCGTGTCGCCGTACCTTATGGCCCCGGCAAAAATCCTCCCGATGGCGAGCCTTCCGACATAGTCGCTGTAGTCGATGTTGGTGACGAGAAATTGCAATTTCCCGTCCGCGTCCCCGGCCGGCGCCGGGACGGTCTTTATTATAAGCTCGAAGAGAGGCTTCAGGTCAGCGGAGTCCTTTTCGAGGTCGATGGTCGCGGTGCCTTTCCTCGCGTTCGTGTATACTATCGGGAAATCGAGCTGGTCTTCGGTCGCGTCGAGGTCGATGAAAAGGTCGTATACCTCGTTCAAGACCTCCTTGATGCGGGCGTCCGGCCTGTCTATCTTGTTTATGACGAGCACGGGCGGAAGCCCGAGCTCAAGGGCCTTTTTGAGGACGAAACGGGTCTGCGGAAGCGGCCCTTCGGAGGCGTCAACCAGAAGCACGACCCCGTCCACCATCTTGAGCGTCCTTTCGACCTCGCCCCCGAAGTCCGCGTGCCCCGGGGTATCGACGATGTTTATCTTGACCCCGCCGTATTCGACCGCGGTATTCTTGGCCATTATGGTTATGCCGCGCTCCCGCTCAAGGTCGATATTGTCCATGACCCTTTCCTGAACCTTTTCGTTGGCGCGGAATATCCCGGCCTGCCTGAGCATGGCGTCTACAA
>JAKAIQ010000226.1 GCA_021825035.1 Deltaproteobacteria bacterium
GTCGATGTTGCCGCCGGAGAGGACAAAGACGCTTTTTTTAAGCGACGGCGGAAGCCTGCCTTCCATCGCCGCGGCTATGACGACCGCGCCCGCGCCTTCGACCACGAGCTTTTTCCTCTCCATGAGCTTCAGTATCGCCCCGGCTATCGAATCCTCGGAAACCGCAACTACGTCATCCACGTATTTCCGGATGAGGGGAAAGGTCTTCTCTCCGACGCGCTTCACGGCTATGCCGTCCGCCAGCGTGGCCCCGGCGCCGCCGTTCACCGGACGCCCTTCTTTAAGGGATAATATGCAGGACTTCGACGCTTCGGCCTCAACCCCTATCACCTTTACCGGCCTGCCGGACTCCTTTATCGCCAGCGCTATGCCGGATATGAGCCCGCCTCCGCCGACGGGCACTATGACCGCGTCGAAGTCGTCGAGCGCGCCGATTATCTCGAGCCCGATAGTCCCCTGCCCGGCGATGACGAGGTCGTCGTCAAAGGGCGGGACGAAGGTCATGCCGTTTTTTTTGGCGAGATCGACGGCTTGCACGTACGACTCGTCGAAGAACTTGCCGTGAAACACGACCTCTGCCCCGTATTCGCGGGCGGCCATGTACTTTATGATGGGCGTCGTCTCCGGCATGACGACCATCGACCTTATGCCGAGAAGCGTCGCCGCCCAGGCCACGCCCTGGGCGTGGTTGCCCGAAGAGGCGGTTATTACGCCCCTCGATCTTTCTTCGCCGTTAAGCGAGCTTATCCTGTTGTAGGCGCCGCGCACCTTGAAGGAGCCGGTCTTCTGCAGGTTTTCGAGCTTGAGCCTCACCTCGAAGCCGAAAAGCCTCGAAAGCGCCCCCGAAAGGATGAGAGGCGTCGGGTTGATGACGCCCTTCATCCTCGAAGCGGCGTCCCTGACAAGGCCGAGCATGGAAGTTCCTTCCGCCTTCAACGGCATTCGTCATCCTCCGGATAATGCGATTACGGCGTTTCGCGCGATTTTCGCGCAACCTCGCTGGCGGCGAGCCTCTGCCTTCGGGCCTCGAAGACGGCTATCGCCCCGGCCTGGGCGGCCGAAAGGGAGTTGATCTTGCCGGACATGGGTATGGACACGCAGAAATCGCAGCTCTCCCTCACGAGCCTGCGTATCCCCCTGCCCTCGCTTCCCACCACTATCGCGAGGTCTCTATCGAGGTCCGTATTATAGATATCCCCGGCGCAACCGGCCTCGATGGCCGCAATCCACACGCCCTCGGCCTTGAGCCGTTCTATGGCCCTCGTCAGGTTCACCTCGCGCGCAACGCTCATGTGCTCCGTCGCGCCGGCCGACGCCTTCACGACTGCGGGCGTCACCTCGCAGGCCCGGTCTCTGGGGATGATCACGCCGTTGACCCCCGCCGCCTCGGCGGCCCTTACGAGGGAGCCGAGGTTCTGCGGGTCCTGGATCGAATCGAGGATAAGGAAAAACGCGCTTTTGCCGGAGGCCTTCCACGAGCCTATGAGGCCATCGAGGTCCGCGTACCTGAATTCCCCGATTATCGAGGCCGCCACGCCCTGGTTCTTCGGGGTTCCGGCGATGGCGTCTATCTCCTCTCGCGGCGCCCTTATCACCTCGATATTCATCGCCCGCGCCGCCTGTATTATCTCATCCGTTCCAGAGGCGCGCTCGATGGAGATGATGATCTTCTCCATCTTTTCAGGAGAGGCCTTCAAGGCCTCCTTCACCGGATTTATACCGTATATTATCCTCATTTAATGTATGGCGAGCGCACCCCCGGCGGACGCATGCTATCAAAGGCCCTTCAGCTTTTCCCTCACGAGAGAGGCCTTTGAGTTGTCACCGGTCTTGAGATAGAGGTCGAGGAGATGGCCGTATATCTGCTTCAGGCTTTCTTTCTCTCCGGCGGGCGCGAGGTCCGCCGCCTTATCGAGCGATTTTTCGGCTTCCGAATAATCATCCTGCGCGGTCTCGATGACGCCGAGGGTGTCGAGATACACGTACGCCCTTGCCGGGTCTCTCACCGCCGCCTCCCTCGCCCTGTCCTCGGCCTTTTTGATGTCCCCGGTCTCCATGTAAAGCCATCCGAGGTTGTTGTAATACACGCCTCCGGAGGGGTCGAGCTCTATGGCCTTCAAATAGCACCTTTCCGCGTCCTTATATTTTTTCATCTTGAAGTAGACGTTACCCTCCCCGAAATAGGCGCGGTCGGCCTTGATGCCGCCTTTTATCGCGCTATCGTACTCTTTCAGGGCGCCGTCCAGCTCGCCCTTCGACTCGTATATGGTCGCGAGCCTGTAATGCTCTTCGGGGCTGAGGGCGTCCGGGGCGGCGGTTTTCGCGGGCATCCGGACGCACCCGGCCATGGCCAGGGCCAACGCGGAAACTACGGCCATGAAGTATTTCATTGTTTTCCTCCCTTCGGCGTTATGAGAAGCGTCGAGAAATCGGTCTTTCCCCAGTCGCGGAGAAGTTCGTCATAGGTAAAGACCTCTTCGCTTTCGGTTCCAGAGTGGGCGACGACGGCCCTGAACCTGTCGCTGTAGCCAGTTACGACTATGTAATGGCCGACGGGATAGAAATCGTAGCCGAGATTGAGGAATAAAATAAGCGGGGTCTTTTGCGATATCTTTTTTCTGAGGTCGTCGAGGCTCCCCCTGTAGTAGGCGGCGTCAAACCCTCTTTCCCTGGCGTAGATAAGGAGGTCGATCGGAAGCGTGCCCTTGAGCTTTTCCAGGTAGACCGACTTCGCCACGTCCGACATATCCTCATGGCGCCCCCAGTATCCCACGACGCTCGCCATCGCCGCCGGGCCGCACATGTATTCGCTCTGGGGGAAGAAAGGGACGTTGTCTATGAAATGGAACGAGGCCGGGGCGTTTTTCATCTCCCTCAACAGGCCGTTGGAGCCGAGGCCGCACGCCGCGGGCAGGAAAAGGGCGGCCAAAAGAAGGGGAATGAAGGAAAAAGACGGGGCAAATCCGGGTTTTGACATACGCTCAAAAACGAAAGGGAGGCGGACTTTCGACGGAATGCCGAAAAACCCTCTCAAGGAGACGCTTTTTACGGACGGCTTCCCTGAAAACGTTTTTCCACAGGCCGCTCGACTCCGCCTCCCGGCTATTGACAGGGCGATTACTTTACGATCACCTCATGGTGCGTAAGCTGCAAGACCACTAACACGATTATCGCTATCACGAGGAGCGCGATGATGAGCCCCAGGCCGCCGTCTCCGCCCGGCGCGAGGGTGTTGACCCGCGTGGCGAACTGATGCAGCTCGGAATCCGGGAGCTTATCGAGCCTCGCCTTTATCTCCCTCGCCGAGAGGCCCATGCTCTCGAGCTTGCCGCTTATTATCCGCGATTCGAGGACGCGTTGTATCTTAGCCATGTCTGCCGCCCTGGAAAACGCCGAGGCGGACTGAGTCTCGTCGTAATTCGACCCGACCACATAGGCCATGCTCTCCGCTGGCATCGAACCGATGACAAAAAGGCCGAATATGAGTATTATCGCTATCTGTTTGAAATAAAGGCTTTTTATATG
>JAKAIQ010000227.1 GCA_021825035.1 Deltaproteobacteria bacterium
GAGTCCGCGCGCCCCTTGCGCATTCAACCCGTCGTTGTCGATTCAAAAGAAGGGCTCGGAATACTCCGGCATTCCACTGCCCATGTTTTGGCGCAGGCTGTAAAATCCCTTTTTAGTAACGTAAAGCTCGCTATCGGCCCGGCCACTGAAGAAGGCTTTTATTATGATTTCGATACCGAGAAACCGTTTACCCCGGAAGACCTCGAAAAGATCGAGGCCCGGATGGGGGAGATAATAAAGGGTGATTTTCCATTCACGCAGGAAAGGCTTCCCAGGAAAGATGCTCTCGCCGTGTTCAGTGGGATGGGAGAGAACTATAAGGAAGAGATCATCGACGGACTTCAGGATGACATCGTGAGCCTGTACAGGCAGTCGGATTTTGTTGACCTTTGCCGAGGCCCGCATATCCCTTCCACCGGTTATATTAAGGCCTTCAAACTTACAGGTACGGCAGGAGCTTACTGGAGAGGGTCTGAGAAGAATAAGATGCTGCAGAGGATATACGGGACGGCTTTTCCGTCGAAGTCCGCCCTTGCCGAGTATCTCCAGAAGATCGAGGAGGCGAAAAGAAGAGACCACAGAAAGCTGGGGCGTGAGCTTGATCTCTTCACGACGAGCGAGGATATAGGGGCTGGCCTTGTCCTCTGGCATCCGAACGGGGCCACGGTAAGGAGGATAATAGAGGATTTCTGGAAAAGCGAGCATGTAAGAAATGACTACAAGATAATATATAGCCCGCACATAGCCATGCTCGATCTCTGGAAAAGAAGCGGCCACTGGGATTTTTACAGGGAAAATCTTTTCTCTCCAATGGACGTTGAGGGGCATGATTATATAGTTAAACCTATGAACTGCCCTTTCCATATAGAGATATACAAGAGCCATTTAAGGAGTTACAGGGACCTTCCGATAAGATACGCCGAACTTGGAACCGTATATAGATACGAGCGTTCGGGCGTCCTGCATGGTCTCCTGAGGGTTAGAGGTTTTACGCAGGACGACGCCCATATCTTTACCACGCCCGAGAAACTCGAATCTGAAATAACGGGGGTGCTGGATTTTACCCTTTACATCCTCAAGTCTTTCGGCTTTAATGAATTTGACGTGTATCTCAGCACAAGGCCTGAGAAGTATGTCGGCACCCTCGAAAACTGGGAGCGCGCCGAGGCTGCCCTTAAAGGTTCGATCGAGTCGCAGGGGCTAAAGTACAGTATAGACCCCGGCGAAGGCGTATTTTACGGCCCGAAGATAGACATAAAGATAAAAGACGCGCTTGGAAGGGCCTGGCAATGCTCCACCATCCAGGTGGACTTCAACCTGCCTGAAAGGTTTGACGTTACCTATAGGGATGAATCCGGCAGGGAAAGCAGGCCCATTATGGTACACAGGGCCCTCATGGGCTCGCTCGAAAGGTTTTTTGGATGCCTGATAGAGCATTATGTCGGAGCTTTCCCGGTGTGGCTCGCTCCTGTCCAGGTGACGGTGCTGACCGTAACGGACAGAAATAACATATATGCTGAATCGGTTTATAAGATGCTCCGGGAAGAAGGGCTCAGGGCGGAGCTTGACGTGAGGAACGAAAAACTCGGCTTCAAGATAAGGGAGGCACAGCTCAAAAAGATACCTTATCAGCTTGTCATCGGCGATAATGAAGAGAAGGAAAGGCTTGTTGCTCCAAGGGCCAGGGGCGGTGAGACCTTGACGCCCATGGCCCTCACCGAATTCATAAGACTTATACAGTCTCAAAACAGACCGAAAGGCAGGTGAGTTTTTATAGCAAAAGAGACAGTTCGCGTAAACAGGATGATTCGTGTGCCTCAGGTGCGCGTGATAGACGCCGAGGGCAATCAGCTCGGCATTATGCCGACAAAGGACGCCCTATCTGCCGCGGAGGCCATAGGACTCGACCTTGTGGAGATAGCGGCCACGGCGGCGCCGCCTGTCTGCCGCATCATGGATTACGGCAAATACAAGTACCAGATGAGCAAAAAAGCTAAGGATGCCAAGAAAAAGCAGACCGTGATCCAGGTAAAGGAAATGAAGCTCCGCGGCAAGACCGAAGAGCACGATTTCCAGTTCAAGCTGCGTAATATAAAGAGGTTCTTGAGCGAAGGCAACAAGGTAAGGGTATTCATAGTCTTCAAGGGGCGGGAAATAACGCATACGGAACTTGGTATGGGGATGCTGAAGCGCGTGGCCGATGAGATTAAGGACATCGCCGCGATAGAGGCTCCGCCAAAGCTTGAGGGCCGCAATATGACCATGCTTGTCGCTCCCTTGCAGCAGAAGTGATTCATTTTTTCATGCTCTAAAGTAACCACATGGAAGGAGAGAAGAAATGCCTAAATTGAAGACGAACAAGGGCGCGGCAAAAAGGTTCAAGACAACCGGAACCGGAAAGGTCGCGAGAAGAAAGGCCGGCATGAGGCATATCCTCACCAGTAAGGCCAAGCGCGTCAAGAGAACGCTCGGCAAGCCTGCTCTTATTTCAAGGACTCACGAGGATTCGATCAAAAAGTTGATTCCATACGATTAATGCCTGTAGTTGCGTTTTTGCGGAGTGGATAAGCCGAATGGGCAAGCTCCGCCAGGCAATGAACTTTAACGACAAGCACCGTAAACAGTGAAGATTAAGCGTAAGGATTAAAATTCGAAAGGAGCAAGAAGTATGCCGAGGGTAAAAAGAGGCGTACACGCCAAGAAAAAAAGAAGGAAGGTGCTTAAAGCCTCGAAGGGTTTCCGGGGCGGCAGAGGGAGCCTTTATCGCATAGCGACTGAAGCCGTTGACAGGGCTATGGCATATGCGTACGCCCATAGGAAGTCGAAGAAAAGGGAAATAAGGAGCCTATGGATCGCAAGGATAAACGCTGCCGCTCGGTTGAACGACATTACCTACAGCAGGCTAATGAACGGCTTGCTGAGGGCTAGCGTCACGATGGACAGGAAGGCCCTCGCTGATATGGCCGTCAACGACCCGGCGGCGTTTTCGAAGGTGGTGACGATAGCCAAGGCAAGCCTTGCCGCATGATCGGAAACCCGGAAAAACTCTTACAGGACGCAAGGGACGAGCTTCGAAATGTCTCTTCCGGCGAGGAAGTCCAACGGATCAAGGTAAAATACCTCGGCAGGAAAGGCAAAGTAGCCTCTCTTTTGAAAGAACTGAGTAATTTGCCGGTCGAGGAGAGGCGTAATGCCGGTGAATCTATAAACAGGGCCAATGAGCGGATAGAAGAAGAGATTGACGGACTTCTATCGGAGATGCTCGACAGGGAGAAGGCCGGTAGGCTTGAAAAAGAGAGGCTTGACGTAACGCTCCCTGGAAGGCTTCTTTCTCCGGGTAAAAGGCATCCCGTAACCCGGATAATGGATGAGGTGGAGAATATATTTTCAGGCCTCGGCTTTGACATAGCCGAGGGACCGGAAGTGGAACTTGATTATTATAACTTTGAAGCGTTAAACCTCCCGAAAGATCATCCCGCAAGAGACATGCAGGACACCTTCTATATCGGTGAAGATGTGCTC
>JAKAIQ010000014.1 GCA_021825035.1 Deltaproteobacteria bacterium
CCCCGCTTATCGTCGCGGCGGCGTTCTCGAACGCGGAGTGTATCCAGGGGATCCTCCAAGACGTGTACGGATATACCGTCGTGCCCACTTCAAGGCACCCGGTGGAAGCCGTTGCCACAACCGGGCCGTTTGCCGCCCTGAGCACAAGCCTTACGATCGGCGGTATGCCGCAGCCTGCGCAAAGCCTGTGACCTCCGGATAACAGCTCGTCCTGCTTTGAAAGTTCTTTTAGCGTCGCCATGTTTTATCCTCTATTGAAACCCGCGGGGGTTGTTTTTTTACTATAAGGTTATGTACTTCTGCAATGTCTCGACCTTTCCGGTCTCGGCTATCTTCTTCAGGTCCGCGAAGACCTCAAGGGCGTCCTTCACCTTGTAGTCCCTTCCGCCGAGGCCGTATATCCGGCTTATGACCCTGGGCCTCGCGTCGAGCTCATAGAGCGCCGAACGAACCTCGTTGAAAAGCGGGCCGCCGAACCCGTTCATCGAATCGGCGCGGTCAAGGATAGCCACCGCCTTTACGTTCTTGAGCGCGTCGGCTATCTCTCTAAACGGGAAGGGCCTGAAGAGCCGTGGCCGCAATATCCCGACCTTCTTCCCCTGCTTCCGCAACTCGTCGACGGCGACCTTCGTGGTTCCGGCCGCGGAGTTCAATATCACTATGGCGACCTCGGCGTCATCGAGCCTGTAGGTCTCCATGAGGCCGTAAGTTCTTCCAAACTCCTTGCCGAACTCCCTGCCGACTTCAATGGCCACGTCCTTGGCGCGGGTCATGGCCTGTGACTGCTGGTGCTTGAATTCTATGTAGGTGTCCTGGAGCGTCATGGCCCCGTAGGTTATGGGATTGTCCGTATCAAGGAGATAATGCTTCGGCCTGTACTCTCCTATGAACCGCCTCACCTCGGAATCGTCGAGAAGAGAGATGTTTTCTATGGCGTGGCTCGTTATGAAGCCGTCGAAGCAGACCATGACCGGAAGGAGCACCTTCTCGTTCTCCGCTATCCTCACGGCCTGTATGAAATTATCATACGCTTCCTGTACCGTCTCGGAGTAAAGCTGAATCCAGCCGGAGTCCCGCGCCCCCATCGAATCCGAATGGTCGCAGTGGATGTTGATTGGGGCCGACAGGGCCCTGTTCACGTTCGCGATAACTATCGGGAACCTCATGCCTGACGCTATATAGAGCATCTCCCACATAAGAGCCAGCCCCTGCGCCGAGGTCGCCGTCATGACCCTCGCGCCGGCCGCCGCCGCTCCGATGCAGGCGCTCATCGCCGAGTGTTCGCTCTCTACCGTAATAAGCTCCGTATCCACGGCCCCGTCGGCCACATAGCTTGAGAAGTCCTCGATTATGGCCGTGGAAGGGGTTATCGGATACGCCGCGCAAACGTCCGGGTTTATCTGCTTCATGGCGTAAGCTATGGCAGTATTTCCCGTAAGTCCTGTCTGCCCTTTTGTCATGATGGCCATTAACCTGCCTCCTCTTCCATTTTTATGGCTTTGACCTTGTCCGGACATTCAACGGCGCATATGCCGCACCCCTTGCAATGCTCCATATCAAAGCCGATCATCTTGCCGTCCTGTGTTATCACGGCGGAATCCGGGCACATGACCCAGCAGATAAGACAATTCGTGCATCTTTCGGTATCGAGTACGGGCTTTAACTTCCTCCACCCGCCCGTCGAATAATCATGGGCCGTTCCGCCCTTCGGTATGACACCACCAAGAGGAAGCTCTTTTCGGTTATCCATACTATTCTTCTTTCACCTCCGTAAACCTCCTTGCTCAAATTTCGTCAGAACGGCAGAAGACCTGCTGCTCTACTCCCCCTCGACTTCCTTAAAACCCCTGTTCATGGCCTCGACGTTCCCTTCTATTACCCTGGGGCTGAACTTCTTGGCGTAGTTCTCTTTGAAGTTCTCTATGAGGGCTTCTATGGCTATGAAGCCCGCCGCCCTGGCAAGGGCCCCAAGCATCGGCGTATTCGGCATCTGCCTGCCTATGGTCTCAAGTGAAATCTTCGAGGCGTCAAGAGTGTAGACCTTCGCCTTCTTTCCGGCAAGCCCGAGCTCCGAGCGCATCTCCTTAGGACTTTTATGGGTATTTATTATGAAGATCGCGTCTTCGGGAGTGCCGTCGGTCACGCCCGCCACCCCGATAAGGGTAGGATCGGCTATCAGAACGTATCTCGGCTCGGTCACCTGGCAGTGCAGCCTTATAGGCTCATCCGAGACCCTGTTGTACGCACGCACAGGCGCGCCCATCCTCTCAGGCCCGAATTCGGGAAAGGCCTGAACGTATTTGCCGGACCGGAGGCACGCCTCCCCCAGAACCTTGGCGGCGGTCACCACGCCCTGCTGCGCCCTTCCATGCCATCTCACTTCTATATAGTTTTCCATAGCCCTCATCCTTGCGTATTTTAACGTATTTTCATACAGCTTTAAGGTTTAATGTATGACATTAATCAGCCTTGCCGCTATGATATTTCTTTCCTGCCTTCCATTGCCCTGCCCAGCGTGGCCCCGTCCATATATTCCACGAAACTGCCCACAGGCACGCCAGAGGCCAGACGGGTCAATTTCAAGCCGTAAGGCTTTAAAAGCCTCGACAGGTATATCGCCGTCGATTCTCCCTCCGCGTCAAAACCGGTGGCGAGTATGACCTCGCGGACGCCATTTCCCTCCACCCTCGCGACAAGCTCCGCGATCCTCACGTCATCCGGCCCTATGCCCTTCAATGGCGCAAGGTTCCCGTGAAGTATATGGTATCTTCCACGGTATCCGCCCATGTTCTCAAGGGCGGCCATATCCTTGAAGTCCGATACCACGCAGATCGTGCCCGGATCCCTCCCTGCGTCAGAGCATATATTGCACGGAGCCGCATCCGAGAATGCCATGCAAACCGGGCAGAGGGTCACCTTTTCTTTAAGGTCGAGGAGACACCCGGCAAGCTCATCGGCATATCCCTTGTTCGAATTAAGGACATACAGGGCAAGTCTCGAAGCCGACTTCTCGCCGATCCCCGGAAGCCTTGAGAATGCTTTTATAAGCCTTTCTATAGGCTCCGCGTACCGCATACACTATAAAAGAATCCGCCTGTCAGGCAATGAATCGCCTTCAAACTTTTTAAAAGAGTCCGCCCGGAAGATTCAACCCCAGGCCGGCCGTCAACCTCGACATCTCTTCGGATACCATCTGCTTTGATCTTCTTATGCCTTCATTTACGGCGGCTGTCACAAGGTCCTGCAGCATATCGACGTCCTTCGGGTCCACTACGGACGGGTCTATCTTTATGGATACGACCTCCTGGCTGCCGTTGACCGTAGCCACCACCATCCCGCCGCCGGAAGACGCCTCAACGGTCTTTGAAGAAAGCTCCTTTTGCATCTCGGCCATCTTCTCCTGCATCTTTTGAGCCTGCCGCATGATATTGCCAAGCTGCTTAGACATTTGTTCTCCTCCGATCCTCTATGACTCTGCCCCCGAGTATCCGGACAGCCTCCTTTACGAGCGTGTCATCGTTTCTTTTCCTGTCGTTCGAATCCGCAGGCGCCTTTTTTATATTGACAGCCATGCGCCTCTTAAAATACTCGGCCCCCGAACTCTCCAGAAAATCCTTTTTAACCCTTAAAAGCCCCTCGGAATCCTTGCCCGGCATGATCTCGATAACATCTCCGTTAATTGATATCTCAACAGCCGCAAGGACCCTCGCCAGGGAATCGCTTCTTTTATTTATATAATCGACAAAGTCTTTTACGATCGTCCCGCCTTCAAGCGGCGCTCCAACCCCGGCCCCCCGCATATCGGCAATTTGCGGCTGTCCGGCAGCCGGATCCTTTGCGGCTCCTGTGGGATCTGCCGATAAAGGCCCTGTCTTTGCCGCGAAGGCCCTGGCGTCAGGCGTTTTTACGCCTACGTGTCCGTCAAGGCGGCCTTTAAGCCCCTCAAGCCGCGCGATAAGCTCGGAAACAGGTCTCAACTCGTCAAAATGCGCAGCCTTCAACAGCGCCATCTCAAACGAATACCGGGGAAAAGCGCTTCTCGAGACTTCTTCGTATCCCCTGGAAATAACGCTAAAGAGAAGATGAAGCCTTTCGATTCCGATGCTGTCGGCGTTCTTCTTCAGACGTTCGAGTTCGCTGTCGGGAAGGTCCAGAAGTCCCGGCTCTCCCGTGACTTTGATGATCGTAAGGTCCCTTACATCTTCAAGAAGATCGCTGCACGCCTTTCTTAAATCATAACCAAAATCATATATCTTTTCAATAATATTCAAACATTCTTTTCCGTTCCTGCCGGCGACGGCTTCCATGAGCTCATGAATAATGGACCTGTCCATGAGTCCGAGGGCTTCCACGACGTGAGCGTCGGTTACGGCGCCTCCGGCAAAGGCTACAACCTGGTCGAGCAGGCTTTGCGCGTCCCTTAAGCTTCCGTCCGCCTCGCGCGCGATGGTGAAAAGGGCCTTATCCTCGAACTTTATCCCTTCTTCGTCGACTATCTTCTTCAAATGATTCTGAATATCCCTGCACGGGATACGTTTGAAGTCGAAACGCTGGCATCTGGAGAGTATCGTAAGGGGGATTTTATGGGCTTCCGTAGTGGCGAATATAAAGACGGCGTGCGGCGGCGGCTCCTCCAATGTTTTGAGGAGCGCGTTGAAGGCGGGAGTGGAAAGCATGTGGACTTCGTCGATTATGTAAATCCTGTACTTCCCGAGGCCCGGCACGTAACGGACATTCTCCGTCAGCTCTCTTACGTTTTCAACGCCGTTATTCGACGCCCCGTCTATTTCAAGCACATCGACCGAAGACCCCGCCGTTATGCTTTTGCACGATTCACAGGCGTTGCACGGAGTCGAAGTCGGGCCGTTTACGCAATTAAGGCTCTTGGCAAGAATCCTGGCAGCCGTGGTCTTTCCGACCCCCCGGGGCCCGGAGAACAGGTACGCATGAGCTATCCTGCCGGAGGAGACGGCATTTCTCAAGGTCCTCGTCACGTGCGCCTGGGCGACCATCTCTTCGAAGAGAACCGGCCTCCACTTTCTCGCTATTACCACGTATGAAGACATCTTTCGTACCTTATTGCGGCTTGTGGAGGCTATTGATAGCTAGGCACCCTTGCGGCACATGGGTCGGATTGCTACCGTTGCTTCCTTCCGGACCTGGCGGGGTTTGCAACTTGCCATTGCGCAAGACCCAGCTATCAATAGCCTCCCCAAACCGCCCGGGGAAGAATGCTTTGAAGAAGAGCCTGTTCGCGGCGGCCTGCGTCCATTATCGCCCTCATAATCCAATCGGTCGGGACACCGGCCCGCCAATACTGGCGGAGAGAGAGGGATTCGAACCCTCGGTACATTTTATTGTACATACGATTTCCAGTCGTACCCCTTCGGCCTCTCGGGCATCTCTCCTGGCGATCCTCAATCTCCCCGGCGCGCGCCGGGGAATCTGCAATAACAGGAAACTACTCTGGCCGGAGAAGAGTGCCCCGGCCTCCAATCGCCGACATCCTGCCTCGTCTTTCCATCCGGCGTTCGGACGGTTTCAAATCCTTTCCTGATCCTTGCCAATATTGGCGGAGAGAGAGGGATTTGAACCCCCGGTACCGTTACCGGTACAACTGATTTCGAGTCAGTCCCCTTCAGCCTCTCGGGCATCTCTCCGTAATTCAAACTTTCGCGGGCCAAACGATGATGCTTGACGTCATGCAAGACGCTAAAAAGGATTATAACTTAAACATATTTAATGTCCAATGTCAAAAGTTTTGGCCCTTGCGCCGCCACGGGATCATATTATTTCCGAAATTTTAAAGGCCCCTCTGGCGGGGCCTTTGGCAGAAGAATTTAGAGCAACGGCATCAGTGGCCGGGCATTCTCGAAGCCGCCGGTTTTTCCAGCCCGGGGGAAACAAGAGCGATATGTATCGCATCATTATTATAAGAGTTGAACTCCGGGAATTCCCTGAAGACCCATCCCCTTGCCACCGTCTTATCCCCGTCCATGAGATCGACCAACACCGCCGGATTTTTCGGCTCGTTCGATCTCGACTCTATGTGATCCTCGACTATCGCGTAATCAGGCACGAAAGCCTCGACCTTAAGCTTAAAGCCGTCCTTCTTGAGAGGCACAGTCGCTCCGACCTTGGCGGTAAGCATCTCCGCGGCCTTCGAGGAAGTATCCGTTATTTCCATTTTCACTTCATTCCATTTGGCCTTGACGTCGTCGGACAGCACGACCTCCTTTTGGGTCTTTACATTGGCGTGAGCGGCCATGGCCATGTCGCCCGTCGACTGACCTACAGCGGGATGGCCCTGCGGCAGCGCGCCCTGCTCAGCCGGGGCCGGAACGCCCTGTTCCTGAGAGACCTCCTGCTGATCTTTTTTACTGCACCCGGCCGTGGCGATAAGGGCCACACCCATCGCTATCAAAATATAATTGCTTAATCCTTTTTTGCGCATAGAGCCCTGCCTCCAGTCAAGAATCGGCTAAAAAATGTATCACAAATATAAAAACATTAAAAGGGATTTCTCGGCAGGACTCTGAAGGCCGGAGGGAAACTTCGCCTTCAGCTATTTACAAAGGGCTTAAAGCCTTTTCCTCATCCTTACCGCGCCCAAAACCAGGTTTGTTATGACGGAAATGAAATATATCTCGTCTTCCTTGAACTCTCTCGCCACCACGGTCTGAGCGTTGAGCACCCCGAACGGCTCTTTACCGTAAAATATCGGATAGGAGTACATCGTTTTGATCCTGTACTGCTCTTCTTTTGTCTCCTGGAAGTACCTGTAACGGGAATCGCGGGAAATATCGGCCACGAGAAGCGGCCTCCGTTCCTGTACCGCCGACCCCGTTATGCCTTCCCCGACCATGAGCTTTGCCTTGCCTACCGCTTCCTGGGCAAGCCCGTAAGTCGCTCTCAGGACAAGGGACTCTCCGTCCCAGAGATAGATGGAGCATATATCCACCCCAAGCCTTTTAGCGGTTTTTTCGACCATTACCTTCAGCACCTCGTCGAGATTATAGTCCGATGAGGCGAGCATGCTTATCTCTTCGAGGGTAATGATCTCCTTTCTTTCCCTGTCCGCGCGCTGCAGTTCGAAGAAGAACCTGCCGCTGTCGTCGAAAGTCATCGGAAGCAGGCTTTCCTTTGAAAAATGCGGATTTATGGCCCTGCTCGCGGATGGAGCAGTCCTGTACTCCGAAAAGCCGCAGGTGCAGGAAAGCTTTATCTTATAGTCGTCCACGCGAGCGGACTTCATTTTTCTGCCGCATTTTCTACACCTGATTATGGATTCCATATGTTCTCCGCCATGACGTTGGCCGTATCGCGCCGGTTATGAATGGAAGCCAGCCTTGCCCCGCCCTTTTAAGGGCTGGTCAAGGCGGCAATTACAAATAATCTTTCCGTACCATCAAAATTCTCCGTCATTTATGGCGAAGAATTTTAATATTTATCCCATCCGCGTTCCGGCGTCACGCGCGCGGAAGTTTCAGGGTCGCAACCTCTCCCGATTTGCCGAGCGGCTGGAGCTTATCTCCATCATAAACCAGATTCACGCCGCCGGCGTTGCCGATAACAAGCGAAAATGAATTGGCCGCCCTCCAGACGATGCGCTCCCCCTTTTTAAGCACTACATCGAAAGGCTCCCCGCCGTCGATCCTTGCCTTGATCCATACGACTTCGGTCGCGTTGATTACAAGGGTATGCTTCTTGTCGGCCCCGGCCGTTGCGAGACCGGCTGCAGGCGCGCCTTTATCAGGCCCCGCCAGCGCCGCCGGAGCGGCAACGGAAGCCGTCTGCCGGGCCGCTTCATTTAAAAGAGAGACCCTTGCTTTATGCCTCGCATACAGAGAATAGGTTAAAATGACGGCGAGCGCAATGCCGGCCACGGCCGCTATGCCCCACAAATTAACAAAAGACCTTCCCTCTTTCGAGAAGTCCTTCAGCTCCTTCCGGTTTATCGAAAGCGCAGTCCGCGCAGGCTCAGACCTGTCGGACCGTTCCTTCATGTACAGTTCATAACGCAGCACGGCGTCCGTCTCGTCAAGACCCAGCCTCTTGCAGTATGACTTTATGAACCCCTTCACAAAAGTCGGATGAGGGAGAGAATCATAATCATCGGCCTCAAGAGCCTCAAGACACTTGAGCGGCACCCGTGTCGCCTCGAATATGCTCATAAGAGAGGCCCTTCTCAACTCCCTCTCCCTTTTAAGATATTCTCCGGGACTTTCCATGTCCGAAACCTCAGAATGTTATTATAGCCTGGCAAAGGAAAAGCGCAATAATTCCCGCGGCGGAGAAATCCGCCGTGACCGCAGCCGACACGAATCAAAGAACCAGGCCATAAACGGCAGAGGTTCTTCACGGCGAGGAACTGCCAGTCGCTCCTCCAGCCAGGCGGAATCGAATCTCACGCGGGAATCCCGGAATGCGGAAAACCGAATGTCCGCTTACACCTCAGCACCGATAGTTGAGTTATCATCATTAAACTCTCATCCCCCGCGCCCGGCCGGTTATTTCAATATCTTTATATAACCTTTCGCCGAATTGGCCCGGTCGCCGTCAGGCGAAAGTTCAATTACTTTTTCAAACGCCTTAATGGCTTCGGCGTTTTCCTTCTGCTTTATGAGCGCGAGCCCAAGGCTGTAGTAGGCATCCACGTAATCAGGGGCCTTCTTTATCGCCATGCGGTACGCGCCCACGGCATCCGGCATGTCGCTGACCTTCTCGTACGCAAGGCCTGCGTCATAATAGGCCAATGGATATTGCTGATTCATTTCGATAGCCTTCTTGAAGCTCTCTATCGCGTCCGTGAAGTCTCCCTTGTTGTAATAGGCCCACCCCATATTTACGTATGCCAGCTCCGGGGTCCCGTAGAAGATATTCTTCAGGGCCTTCTTCGATTGCGAGATGACATCGTCCCATCTGCGCTCCACTATATACACGGCAGCGAGATTCACATGCGCCTGCGAGAACTTGGGGTCCATGGATATGGATTTCTTTATCTCCCTTATCGCGTCGTCATTCATACCCCGGGCGAAATATGCGAGTCCAAGGGCGTTGTGGTAGTTCGGATCGTCCGGATAGAGTTCAACCGCCTTCGTCAGCTCCTTGAGGGCCTCCGTGTAGCTTTTATCATCCAGGTATATCGCCCCGAGCCTGTAATGGATATCGGCGTCTTTCTTCCTCTGCTTAAGGCTCGGCCCGCACGAAATACACGCAAGGATTATAAAGGTAAATAAAAAGACCCTATCAAACCTTTTCATGCCCAAGGAACGCACCCATGTCCAAACCATCGACGAAGGCCTTAATTTTATCATATATCTTCAAAATGGGTCAACCGCTTAAACTCCGCGTATCTCGAGCGTATCTCGTCGAGCGAAAGGGATGAAAGCCTGGAAAGGCTGAAGGCCTCGACATTGAACGAGGCCATGACGCTCCCGAATATGATCGCCCTTCTGATGTTATCCTCGCCGAGGTTTCCGGTATTGGCGATATACCCCATCAGGCCTCCGGCAAACGAGTCTCCCGCGCCGGTGGGGTCGAATATATTCTCAAGAGGATAGGCAGGCGCGGAAAAAATGGATTTTTCGCTGAACATCAGCGCGCCATACTCCCCGCGTTTTATTATGAGTATCCTCGGCCCATCCTTCATGATCTGCCTGGCGGCCTTCACGAGGCTCGACTCCCCGGCAAGTTCCCTCGCCTCGGCCTCGTTTATGACGAACACCTCGATGCGCCTGAGGAGCTTTCTCAGGGCTTCGGGCTTGCCTTCTATCCAGAAGTTCATCGTATCGCAGGCCACGAGCCTTGGCTTCGCGACCTGCTCAAGCACCTTCAACTGAAGTTCGGGGTCGATATTGGCGAGAAAGACATAGGGTAATTCCCTGTACCTCTCGGGTATCACCGGGTCGAAACTGCTGAAGACGTTAAGGTTCGTCTCCAGGGTGTGTGCCTGATTGAGGTCGTAATCATAGCGGCCCTTCCACCTGAATGTCTTTCCAGGCACCTTTTTGAGGCCTTCCAGGTCGATCCCCCTTTTCTTCAAGCCCTCGACATGCTCCGCCGGAAAGTCCTCGCCGACGACAGCTACGAGGGATACGCCGGCAAAGTAACTCGCCGACGTTGAAAAATATGTGGCAGACCCGCCCAGCACTTCCTCGACCCTGCCGAAAGGCGTTTCCACCGAATCGAAGGCTACCGACCCGACTACAAGAATGCTCATTGTCCGCTCCTTCCCGCTGAACCGGTTTCAGGTTTTTTTAAAGATTTTTTCCCAAGATGAGGGAAAGATCTTTCCTGGTCTTGGCGGGTATTTTTTTCCTGTCCGTTATTATGGCATATTTAAGGGCGCTGGCGCACTTGCAACCGCGCGAATCGGCGATCGACGGAACGGCATTGCGTATTATCTCCTTGGCCATGGCGACATTCGACCTCAGGGTGTCAAGGATAGCCTCAACCGTGACCGACTCCTCGGTCTCGTGCCAGCAGTCGTAATCGGTCGAAAGCGCGACGCTCGAGTAGCATATCTCGGCCTCCCTCGCAAGCTTCGCCTCTGGTATGTTGGTCATGCCTATGACGTCCACGCCCCATCCCCTGTAAATCCTCGATTCGGCCCTGGTTGAGAACTGCGGCCCGTCAATGCATAAGTACGTCCCTCCCATGTGAACCGTGGCGCCGGCCTTTACGGCGGCTTTGCGAAGCACGGCGTTCAGATCAGGGCATACCGGATCGGCAAATTCAACATGACCGACAATCCCGTTTCCGAAAAAAGTGCCAGCCCTCCCCTTGGTCCTGTCGAAAAACTGATCGACTATAACGATGTGGCCGGGCTTTATCTTCTCGCGCATGCTCCCCACCGCTGAAATCGATATGATCCATTCGGCCCCGAGTTTTTTCATGCCGTATATGTTGGCCCTGTAGTTCACCTCGGAAGGCAAAAGCCTGTGCCCCCTGCCATGCCTCGGCAGGAATACGAGCCGCGTATCCCCGAGCGTGCCCGTTATATACTTGTCCGACGGTTTTCCGAACGGGGTGCTGACATTAACGGATTTCACATCACCGAGCCCTTCCATCTCATAAAGCCCGCTTCCGCCTATGACGCCCACAACCTTCATTTAAATTCTCCTTCATGTATTTGACACATATGCCGCCGCCGGAGAAATCCAAGGGTAGTTTTTAACACCACGCCTCGGACCGGTCAATCGTTTTTTCCGCAATGAGCCCAATCGCAGCAAGCCTCGCGCCGTAAAAAACCTCCATACGGAGGCCGCTGAGCGCGCGGTCGAGGGGAATTAACCCTGAAAATATCAAAAGGCGTCGTCCGGCTTTTCTTTTGACGCCTCCTCTTCGTACCGGCCTCTTAGCTGCCCGCAGGCGGCGAGTATATCCGCGCCTTTACTCTGCCTTGTGAAGACATTATAGCCCCCGTCCAGCAGTACCTTTCCGAAGGCCGCCGCCCTCTCGTCCGAACTCCTCTCGTAAGCGGCGCCTGGAAACGGGTTAAAAGGGATAAGATTTATCTTGCAGCGTATCCCCTTCAAGAGCCTCGTCAGCCTCCGCGCGTCTTCGAGTGTGTCGTTGACGTCTTTCAGCAGGACGTATTCGATGGTTATGTTCTTCTTGCCGTGAAGGGGATATGACTTCAGGGCCCCGATGAGGTCATCCATGGGATATTTCCTGTTTATGGGCATTATACGGCTTCTCGTCCCGTCGGTGGTCGCGTTCAGGGACACCGCGAGGTTCACGTTAGCGTCAATGCCGAGCCTTCTGATCCCCGGCACGAGCCCGGCGGTCGAAACGGTGATCCTGTTATGAGAGAATCCGAATCCCTTGCCGTCGGTAAGCACATTTATGAACCTGAGGACATTGCCGTAATTCGCGAGGGGCTCGCCCATGCCCATAAGGACAACGTTCGTTATGCGCTCACCCTCATCGAGCATGGATATGGCGGCTATGACCTCCCCGGCAAGCTCGGCAAGGGTCAAATCCCGCGTAAACCCCGATGCGCCGGTCATGCAGAATCGGCATCCGAGGGCGCACCCGGCCTGGGTGGACACGCAGAGCGTAAGCCGATCGGTTTCGGGTATGAGGACGGATTCTATCTTCGAGCCGTCTTCGAGGAGGGACAAGAATTTCCCGGTGCCGTCGGATGATTTCTTAACGCCGAGTATCTTTATCCCGCCGATGTAGAAATCCTTTTTAAGCCTCTCTCGGAACGACTTTGCGATGTCGGTCATCGCATCTATCCGGTCGGCTCTCCTGTGGAATAGCCAATTATAGACCTGCTCCGCCCTGTATGGCTTTTCCCCCATCGCAGCCATGAGGCCGACAAGCTCGGGGTGTGTAAAGTCTCTGAGATTTTTCATAATCGACGCGGTCTTAGGCTGCGCGGGAAACGGCGGGAAGAACCTTGTCCATGAGCCGCCGGCACGAAGGGGAACGGCGGGTCACAGCTCTGCCCTGGCTACCAACCAGTATACTACGCCCAGCACGCCCACGGCGGCAACGAGCGTCAACTGCGCCTCCAGGGCTTCATGCGCGAGGGTGGTTATCAATATCTCCCTTATTATAGCCACAAGCGCGACATTTAAGAATACCTTTATGGCGAACTTGCCTCCGCGCAGCTGCCTTATCTCCGTATCCATGAGCTCGATGACGACCCACAGCATGAGAAGGCTTCCAAGGGTGCTCAAGAGGCCGCTTTCAATTCCGCCCTCGGTTATGTGATATATGTTCCAGCCGAGAAGGCCGATTACGATTATTCCCAGGACAACCAGGCCGAAGACGAGGATGAGGTTCAACCCGTATGAGAATCTGTTGGCAAGCTGTATCAGGTAGGATTCGACCCTCTGGGAAAGAAAGAATTTCTTTTCCTCCTCGATGTATGAGCTCGTGAAGACATCAAGGTTTATGTCGAGTATCTTCTCTATCGACCATTCGAGATCCGCCACTTCCTCCGGGTCTTTGAATTCCGCCTGAAGCTTATCCTGGATGAATAATTTCACGAAATGAAAGGCGGCGTTCACGTAGTGAGCGTGAAGATTGATCCTTACATGCACCATGCCGACCTTCTCAAGCTCCATGAGGTAATGGTGGCCGTAGTCCCCTTTGAAGAGATCCATGAACCAAATCTTGAGCGCGTCCTGGTGCCTCTTTATCGTCGCCTCATCCTTGAGAAAAAGATGCGCCTCTTCGAAGTTCTTAATATAATTGTAGAACTCGACGACGAACTCATCCCTGTATTTCTCCATCAGGGGTTTCAGGCGCACAAGGTTCTTTACATCATCGGAACCGAACTGGTAGTGCGCTTTTATCCTCTCTATCGTTTCCATGAGGCTATCCTTTACTCGAATATCTCCAGGGCGCTGAAAAAATACGGTATTTCGAAGGCGGCGGTATCCGGCCCGTCCGAACCGTGGACTATGTTCGCTTCTATCGAATCGGCGAAGTCTTTTCTGATGGTGCCGGCTTTGGCGTTCTTGGGATCGGTGGCGCCCATGATTTCTCTTACCTTCCTTATGGCGTCGTCACCGGAAAGCACCATGAGTACCACCGGGCCGGATGACATGAATCCGGTAAGGCTTTCGAAAAACGGCCTGTTCCTGTGGACGGCGTAAAAGCCCTCGGCCTCTTTCTTCGAAAGGCTTGCCATCTTGAGTCCCGCCACCTTAAGCCCTATTTTTTCAAAACGCCCTATGACCTCTCCGATTATATTCTTCCGTACGCCGTCGGGTTTGACTATCGAAAGCGTCCTTTCCATTCTTGCTCGTCCCCCTTCACGAATATTGGTAAGTCTTTTCCAATCACGGTATTTTATGGCCGGCAACCTGCCGGCCTCGCTCAAACCGCTCAGCCGCCCCCGAAGCCGGTCCTCACAATCCCTCCGTCCACTATTACTGGGACCACGCGGCTTCCGCCGCTGAGCTTAAGCATCTTCTCCATGTTCTCCGCGGAAGTCTCGACGTTTATATACTCTACGTCATACCCCTTCTTGGCGTATTCCTCGCGGGCCGCGGTCGTGTAAGGACAGGTATCCTTTCCGTAGATTATGACCTTCTCGCGCATGTGTCCTCCTCTCCCATTTATAAAGCAGGAAACGCTATAAGTATATGACATATATTGATTGCAAAAGTCAAGGACTCGCCGGGCAGTCTGCGCCTTTATGCTTTTGATATTCGAGCCGATTCTTTGGACGCAGGCTTCTTGCATTCCTCCATGGTCTCGACGGGCTTCCTGCACGCGCTGAACGCATAGGGAATCGTCCCATGGAAATGAAAAGGGCGGCTTATCTTAGCCGCCCTTCCGTCATATCATCAGCTTCCGGCCTACATCATGCCTTCCATGCCGCCCATGCCGCCGGGAGGCATTCCGCCCATGGGTTTTTCCTCCTTGGGCTTTTCGGCTATCATCGCCTCGGTCGTAAGCATGAGAGACGCTATCGACGAAGCGTTCTGGAGCGCTATCCTCGACACCTTTGTCGGATCGATGACGCCGGCCTTCACAAGGTCCTCGTACGTTTCGGTTGCGGCGTTGAACCCGAAGGCCCCGGAGCCGTTCTTCACTTTTTCTACGACTATCGACCCCTCCACTCCGGCGTTCGCGGCTATCTGGCGAAGCGGCTCCTCAAGAGAGCGCTTTACGAGCTTGATCCCGAACATCTGATCGCCTTCGAGCTTCAGCTTCTCAAGGGAAGCGAGCGTCCGCATGTATGCGACGCCGCCGCCCGGCACGACGCCTTCTTCCACGGCTGCCCTCGTGGCGTGGAGCGCGTCCTCGACGCGCGCCTTCTTCTCCTTCATCTCGGTCTCGGTGGCGGCGCCCACGTTTATGACGGCAACGCCTCCGGCGAGCTTTGCGAGCCTTTCCTGGAGCTTTTCCCTGTCATAATCGGACGTCGTCTCCTCGATCTGGGCCCTTATCTGCTTAATCCTGCCCTCGATAGCGTCCTTCTTTCCGGCCCCGTCGATTATAGTCGTATTTTCCTTGTCGATGACTATCCGCTTTGCCCTGCCGAGGTCCTTCATGTCCACGCTCTCGAGCTTTATGCCGAGTTCTTCCGCTATGAGCTTGCCGCCGGTCAGTACCGCGATGTCATCGAGCATGGCCTTGCGCCTGTCGCCGAATCCAGGGGCCTTGACGGCAGCCGCCTGAAGAGTGCCCCTCAGTTTGTTGACCACGAGCGTCGCAAGGGCCTCGCCCTCGACGTCTTCGGCTATTATAAGAAGGGGCCTGCCCATCTTGGCTATCTTTTCAAGAAGCGGAAGCAGGTCCCTCATGTTGGAAATCTTTTTCTCGTGAATAAGGACGAAGGCGTCCTCGACGACGCACTCCATTCTCTCGGCGTCGGTGACAAAATAGGGAGAGAGATACCCCCTGTCGAATTGCATGCCCTCGACCACGTTCAGCTGCGTTTCCATCCCCTTGGCCTCTTCGACGGTGATGACGCCTTCCTTGCCGACCTTCTCCATCGCTTCGGCTATGATCTCGCCGATGGTCGTGTCGCCGTTAGCCGATATCGTGCCGACCTGGGCGATCTCCTTTTTCTCCTTTACGGGCTTCGAGAGCTTCTTCAATTCGGCTATGGCGGACTCAACGGCCTTGTCGATGCCCCTTTTAAGGTCCATCGGGTTGTGTCCGGCTGCCACGAGCTTGCTGCCTTCCCTGAAGATAGCTTGTGCAAGCACCGTGGCCGTAGTCGTGCCGTCGCCGGCAATGTCGGAGGTCTTGCTGGCAACCTCCTTTACCATCTGGGCGCCCATATTCTCGAACTTGTTCTCGAGCTCGACCTCTTTTGCCACGGTCACGCCGTCTTTAGTTATGGTGGGGGAGCCGAAGCTCTTCTCGATCACGACATTTCTGCCTCTCGGCCCCAAAGTCACTTTTACGGCGTCTGCCAGGGTATTAACGCCCTTTAATATGGCACCCCTGGCGCTATGACTGAAAATCAGTTCTTTTGCCGCCATTTGCATTACCTCCTTCGATATGATAATTCGATTTTTTTTGGATTTATTACTTCTCGACTATGCCGAGGATGTCCTCTTCCTTGATGATGAGGTATTCCTCGCCCTCGACCTTGATCTCCGTGCCCGCGTACTTGCTGAATATCACCCTGTCGTTAGCCTTTACATCCAGGGGATGGATCTTTCCGTCTTCCTTCCTGCCGGGCCCGACGGATGCGCAACGCCGCGAGGGGGCGAATCCGTGGGGCGCCTCGCGCCGCAGTCCGCGTCGTGCAGCTTCGGCGCGGGGCCGCGATAATCCCGAGTATTCCCACGGGTCA
>JAKAIQ010000228.1 GCA_021825035.1 Deltaproteobacteria bacterium
CTGAAAGGCCTTTTAAGCGGAAAGATCACCACGGAGGTGCAGCGCGGCCCGAAAATGATCGGGGTAAGGGTGTGGATACCTGGCGATATGCGCTCTACGATAGAAAGCCTGCGCGCCCTCAGGCTGCGGGCCCCGGACGGGCACCTTTTCCCTCTTGAAAGGATAGCGGACTTGACAGCCGTCACGGGCCAGCCTGAGATAATGCGCGACGACCTTAAACAGATGATAGCGGTCACCGGCCGAATAAGCGGCCGCGACATGGGCTCCGTCATAGGCGACGTCAAGACGGCTCTGAGGCAGCCCGGCCTTCTGCCGCCGGGGGTTTATTACAGGCTCGGCGGTCTATATGCCCAGCAGAGGATAGCCTTCGCCGGACTTGCGCGGGTATTTGCCGCGGCGGTCATGTTGGTTTTTCTTCTCCTCCTCTTCCTGTATGAGAGGTTCCGCGTCGCGCTGGCTATCCTCGCGACAGTGCTTCTGGCCGTGTCATCCGTATTTATCGGGCTGTGGGCGACCGGGACGGAGTTCAATATCTCGTCGATGATGGGCATGACCATGGTCGTCGGAATCGTAACGGAAGTGGCTATATTCTATACCTCGGAATTATACGACCTTCCGGCGAATACCGACCGGGCCTTGATTGCGGCCGGCGGAAACCGCATGCGCCCTATAGCAATGACAACGTTCGCCGCTATCCTGGCCCTCATGCCCCTTGCCCTCGGGATCGGCCAGGGCGCCGCTATGCAGCAGCCGCTGGCTATCGCCATAATATCGGGACTTGTTGTTCAGCTTCCGCTGGTTCTTGTCGTGCTGCCGGCGTTTTTTACGGCGCTTGGCATCGGAAAGGACTCCAGCGCATCCTGAATCGCGCAAGGCGCTGAGTCGGATGACGGCGAGAAGTATGAGAAACAAGTTTTGTAAAATGAAACTCCCAATAAAAAACCCTCGCAAATCGAGGGGTTGTATCCGGCTCCCCGGCGGTACGCTCGATAAAATTTTTTTAAATATACTTTTAGATTTTCAAGGCATGCGGTTGATCATAATAGCTTACTTTTCAAGGGGTTCTTGGATTGAAAAAAATATAGGGTTGGCTCTTTCCTACCGTAACTTTCCCGACATCAGCGCCACCGGAAAATCCCTAAGCGCAGCCCTTATGAGGATAGACTTTCCGTTTTCAATCACCTCTCCGGTTATTTCATTTCTCCAGACCATGTTCTTAAAATGATCGGGTATGACCAGTTCCGTATCAGCCCATACATCATTTACTGGCAGCTGCCCTTCATCGATGATAGAGGTGAGAAGCCTCGGAGCGACGGTGAGGACCGCATCCTCCCTGCCAACCCTCGCGAACGCCACGATATGGGCCATTTTTGCGCCCCGTGCCTCGACCGGCGCATACCGTCCGGCGTCGAATACGTCATGATGTTCGGTGCGGACACCGAGGGCCGTATGTATGAGGAAGAGTTTTATCCTTCCATCTCCATAGGAGCTCAGGAGCTCGGGCAGGAGGCCGGCGGACGAATGCGCGCGCCTTTGCTTTATTCCCTCAAGCATCGCTGACCTTTTATTGAAATCGACCGGACGCCTGTTGTCGGGGTCAACGAGGTTAAGGTCCCAGAGCTCGGTGCCCTGGAAGAAATCGGGTATGCCCGGAGAAGCGATCTTCAAAACCACCTGTGAGAGGGAATTGAGCATGCCGTACCAGGCGACCTTTTTCTGAAAGGGCATGAAATCCTCAAGAAAAGGGTTATCGCCGGTTTTTTTAAGGAGGGAGTCGATGAACGAGACGAAGGCCTCTTCGTATTCGACATCGGGCTTGAGCCAGGCCGTGTGTATCTTGGCTTCCCTTACGGCCTTTACGGCATAGTCCTTTATCCTTTCGACAAAAGGCCCGTACTCTTCATCGGTAAACGGCATCGCCCCAATCAACGTCTGGTACAGGAAATACTCGTCGTTCTTGTCTGGCGCGGGCCTGCCGTCCACGGGCTTTTTCATCTGCCTGGCGAGGGCGCTCCAGCGCCTTATGCCCGCCGCCCATTCATCGGGCATTTCTGAAAGGACGTTTATTCGCATCCTCGCGTCTTCGCCCCTTTTGGTGTCGTGGGTGGATGTGGCGTTCATGGAGCCGTGGGCGCGTTTGGCGTTGAAGGAATGGAACTCATCTACGGAATTCCCGAACTTTCCCGGATTTCCCCCGACCTCGTTAAGCGAGATAAGCCTGTTATAGACGTAGAGAAGAGTATCCTCCAAACCCTTTGCCATGAGAGGGCCTGTAAGCTGCTGGAACTTCATCACGAAGTGAAGCCATTCATCTTTTTCCTTCTCGGTGAAGTAGTGCGCGTATTCGAGGGTAAGTACCTTTTCAAGGAACCTGATCTCGTTAAGGAACGCCGGGTTTCTTCGGGCGGCGGCCCACACCGCCCCCTTCACGCAGAGGCGGTCCGATTCGGAATATGCTCCCCTGCTGACGTAGGTCCTGTATACGGGCAAAACCGACATGACTTCAGTCATGGCCCTCTTGAGCCCCGGCAGCGTTATATCGCACCCGTGCCTGTCGTTTATGAGGGTGCGCCTGAGGAGTTCGGCCAGATTGCCCACGTCGCCGGTCATATCCATCTCGATTATGAGCTTTTTCTTCTGATACAGGAGCTCTTCGTAAGGGATTTTAAGCCTAGTGAAGTTCGAATATATCTTCGCAAACCGGGCCTCGTTGGCAGGGGAGCAGAACAGGCCGTTAAGCGCGTTAAGGAAGTCATAGCCCGTTGAGCCGTCAACAGGCCAGTCGCTCCGGAGGTCTTCGTTCCAGGCGAGTACCTTCTCGACGATGACGTGTATATCCCCTGTCCTTTCCTTGAGCCTCTTCAGATATTCGAGCGGGTCGTAAAGCCCGTCCACATGGTCTATCCTCAGTCCGTCAATGCCGAGAGACCTCACCAGCTCAACGATCAACCTGTGAGTATGCGTGAACACATCCTCCTCTTCCGCCCTGAGCGTAATAAGCCCGTTGATGTTGAAAAACCTCCTGTAATTTATCTCTTCCGCGGCGACCTTCCAGAATGAGAGCTTGTAGAACTGCTCCTTCAGAAGCCCGTCGAGGGAGTTGAAGCTCGCCGCGTCTCCCCTGGCTCCGTTTATCTCCGCGAGGCACTGATCGAGGGATTCCCTTATCGCGGGATTTTTGGAATACAGTTCCCAGAGCATCCTTTTTATGAACCTCGCCTGATCGAACGTCTCATCCTTTTCGTATGCCGCGGGAAGGTTTTTCAGGACGTAGAATATGCCCAGGAGCTTTATGAAGTCCGGATGCTCCCGTCCCATTACGCTCCTTATCTTTTCGAGAACGCGCGTGAGGACGTTTACGTATGAATCGAGACGGAGAGGGAAGCTCAGGTCATAGTAGTTTATCGAAAATCCCTCGCCGCCGTATTCAAGCCGTATCTCCCCGCTTTCGAGCGCGTCCCCGAAGAACGTGCCGAGGAAGGGCGCCAGTATCCTCCCTTTCTCA
>JAKAIQ010000229.1 GCA_021825035.1 Deltaproteobacteria bacterium
CGCGCTATCGCTACCCTCTGCTGCTGGCCTCCGGAAAGCTGATTGGGGTGATGAAGTTCTCTTCCTGCGAGCCCAACCTTTTTAAGCGCATCTCTCGCCTTTTCTTTTCTCTTCACCGCCGGCAGTCCGTTGTAAAGCATCGGAAGCTCCACGTTTTCAAGCGCCGTTGTCCTTGGCAGAAGATTGAAGCCCTGAAAGACGAAACCGAGCTTTTTATTCCTTATAACGGCGAGCTCGTCCCTCGTAAGCCCTCCAACGTCGACACCTTCAAGAATGTAAGATCCGCTGGTCGGCTTGTCGAGGCAACCGAGGATATTCATAAAGGTCGATTTCCCTGACCCTGACGGGCCCATTACAGCCACGAACTCCCCTTTTTCTATGGTCAAAGATATGCCGTCAAGCGCCTTGACCGTTACATCTCCAAGGCTATAGGCCTTTGCTACGTTTTTCACCTCGATGAGAGGCATTTCAGAAGAACCTCGGCCCGGAGGCTGTTTTTTTGGACTTCGAAAGCATCTCAACCACAAGATCCTGACCTTCCTTCAGGCCGCCCGACACGAGCTCGGTGAAGTTCCCGTCCGTTATGCCGGTGGTTATCTTGACACGCTTGAGATTTTCGTTATCAACCACCCATACGCCGACTCCCTTATCCTCCGCTCCCGGCTTAAAGCCCTCCGGACGGAAACGAAGCGCGGCATTGGGAATCCTCAAGACGTCTTTCTTAGTAGATATTATTATAGAGACGTTCGCGGTCATCCCGGGCATGAGCTTTAGGTCGCGATTTGCTACGCTCACCACCACGTCATACGTTACGACGTTCTGTACGATTATCGGCGCTTCCCTCACCTGCACCACTTTTCCGCTGAATGTGGTGTCCGGGTAGGCGTCGACCGTAAACTTCACTACCTGCCCAACCTTGACCTTTCCTATATCTGCTTCGACAACGGATGAGTCTATCTGCATCTTGGTAAGGTCCTGTGCTATGGTGAAGAGGGTCGGGGTCTGGAAACTCGCTGCCACGGTCTGGCCCACGTCCACGCTCCTGGATACGACGATGCCGTCGACCGGAGAGATGATCTTTGTGTACTCGAGGTTTGTCTGGGCGGTCTTTAAGGTGGCCTCCGCCTGATTGATGGCTGCCTTTGCCGCGTCCACCTGGGCCTTGTCGGCCTCATAGGTGGACTCGGCGGTTAAAAAATCGCTCTGAGCGATGAAATTCTTGGCGAGGAGTTCCTTATATTTTTCGTAAGTCCATTTGGCGTTAACGAGCGCGGCCTCGGACTTTTCAAGGTTAGCCTGGGCCGAAATAAGATTTGCCCTGGCCTGCTCGACGGCCGCCTGAAAGAGCGTGGGGTCTATCCGGGCAATGATCTGGCCTTTACTGACCGGAGAATTGTAATCGACATAGAGGGTTTTTATCGTCCCCGACACCTGGCTCCCGACCTGGACTGTCGTCACCGCGTTGACCGTGCCGGTCGCCGTTACCGTAGCCACGATTTCGCCCCTCGTGACCTTCTCAAACCTGTAGGTCTGAACCGGCTTTTCGTTCCTGATAACAAAAAACGCCGCGCCGGCGGCTATCGACAGCGCCGCAATGACTATAATTAACTTTTTCATTAACGCCAGAACGCTCCTTTCAGAAATCCGGAAATTGTTCCGCTTCGCAAGTCTAAACCAGCGGCTCTTTAAACCTTCGACACCCCGCCTAAACTATAAGCAATAAACGGCCGACTCTCTTTTGACCTGAGAGTCAATGTCCGAATGCCGCATGCCTTCTTCTTTCGAGGTACGTATCGAGAAGGTCAAAGAACCTGTTCTGCTGATCTTTATCGAGCATGGTTTTCTCGTTGAGGATATGCATGGCGACCATTCTTTGAATATCGCCCTGGAGCCTGTTTATTTTTGAGATCTCTCCGTCTACGGCCTCATTAGTGGCGGATCCGCCCCTCAGAAGAGTAAGAAGCGCTTTTCTTTCGCGGATGATCTCATCCCTTTTTTTATCCGCCTCTACGCGAAATGCCGCCGATCCTTCGTTCAGGGCTTTTATCTGGTCAGGCCTGAGATCCATCTTTTCAAATATGGCCTTCTCTTTCCTCGTCATATTCCCGAACATGAAGGCCTTCCGTCTATGCCTCCAGTATACATACCCCGCGGTCGATATTATCGAGATATTGAAAATAACCGAAACAATGAACGCGAATTTCAAAAAATTACTTCTCATTTCTTGCCTCCGTCACAAATGCCGCGCCTATCGATTCCGGAGGCGCGGGATCAAAGGCTTCGATCGAATATGAAAGAAACGCACCCGAACGCCCCGAGTTCACTGTCACGTCCACATTGTCGGGACGGGGTGCCGGAAAGACGCCCTCCGCGATAAAATTCCCGGAGATCAGGCCTGCGGCAACAACGGCAAGTACCATGGCCGCCTCGACCGTCCTCATAAAGACGAGCGAAATCGTCCCGGGCCGCGCGGGGGCGTGTATGGCATCGAGGTTTCTCATTACGCGCGCGCTGAATCCGGCCGGAGCGCCATATCTATGGGCAGAAGCCAGCCGGGCGCGCAGTTGCCGCATTTCTTCATATTCGCTCCGGCATGAAGGGCAGGCGTTCAGGTGTGACTCGATCATCCCTCTATCGCTTACCGACAGTCCACCGGCGTCATATTCCGTCATGATTCTTTTTGTCTTGGCGCATGCGAACCACATCTTTCCTCCTGCTTATTAAACGTAAAATCCTTTATTTTTGTTCCATCCATTTTCCGAGCCTTGCCCGCAATTCAACTCGCGCTCTCGAAAGTCTCGACTTTACCGTGCCAATCGATATCCCGACGACGTCCGAGACCTCTTCGTATGAAAGTCCTTCTATCTCATTCAGGACAATGACCGTCCTCAACTTTGGGGATAGCGAAGCCAGGCATTTATCAACCGCAAAGGATGTCTGTTTCGACTGAAGGAATTGTTCCGGCGTGGGCGTGTTCGACCGGGGATCGAAGGTGAATTCCTGCCCATCCGGAGCCTTCCTGTATAAAGGTTCCTGTATCGGCTTCCGCCTGATATCAAGGCATGAGTTTACCGCTATCCGTCGAAGCCATCCAAAGAAAGACCCCGTGTCCCTGTATTTTTCAAGCTTCTGATACGCCTTTACGAAAGCGTCCTGCGTTGCATCTTCGGCGTCCCTCGCGTTGCCGGTCATGTATCTGCATAGGTTGAAGAGCCTGTCCTGATATTTCAGCACTATGACCTCAAAAGCGGCCCTATCGCCCGACCGAACAAGATCGAGTATCTCGGAATCGTCGCGTTTTTTATCCGGCGCGCCTCCGGAGTAAACTTTTCCGTCCCTGTCAAACATAGAAAAAAGCGTTCGGATCGAAAAGATCCGCCATATTAATGAGGATGTTCTTCATGGCAAGGAATTGTCTTTCGTATAGCCAGCCTTGCCCTTTCCAATGAACCTCCCCGCAGCAAGCTGCGAGGTATCCAAAAAATCAGAACAGCTCT
>JAKAIQ010000230.1 GCA_021825035.1 Deltaproteobacteria bacterium
CCTGACACCTTTGAGCAGGCGGCCAGGGAGGCTTCTGCCTCTGCCGATGCCGAAAAAAAGCGGACACGCGAGTTGAAGTCCTCCGTGGTCGCGCAGGAGAAGAAAGTTCAGGCCGCCGCGGCAACTTTAAGAAGGACGATTAAGGAAAAAGCGCTTCGTGTTGCCGAGGTCCGCTCAAGGAAAGCCGATGTGGCTGCACGAAAAGCGCTTTTTAACCAGGCAAAGTCGGATCTTAAACGCGCCAGGGAATTGATAAAGGGCGGCTATGTGACTCAGGAAAACTATGACAGGATGAATACCGCTTATGAGACGGCCCGTTCGGCCCTAATGGCCGCGCAAGAGGCCCTCGTACAGGCTAAAGTCTCTCTTAAAACGCACGATAGCGTGGTGTCCGAGACGAGGGCCTTGCTCAATTCCGAAAAGGCGGCTCTCGACAGGGTGAGGTCATCTGTCGCTACCCAGGCCGAAGAGGTCAAGGCCAGAGCGGCGCAGGCTGAGCTTGCGAGGCTGAACCTGTCGTATACCAAGATATATGCCCCTGGCGACGGCTTTGTCACCCGGAAAAACGTGGAAGCCGGCAATATAATCGACGCGGGGCAGCCCCTCATGGCTCTCGTATCAGAAAGGGATGTTTACATTCTTGCCAATTATAAGGAAACCACAGTGCATAATATAAAACCGGGACAGCGCGTTGACATAAGGGTCGACACATATCCCGGCAGGGTCTTCCACGGGCACGTGGACAGCATAATGGCCGGAACCGGCTCCGCATTTTCTCTTTTCCCGCCGGAGAACGCAACGGGCAACTTTGTCAAGGTCGTTCAGAGGATACCTGTAAAGATCGTGCTTGACAGGGTCGTCGACAGTAACGTGCTGAGGATCGGGATGTCGGTTGTCCCAACGGTGCATATCGAATGAACCGCTTTCTCATTTCATTAACTGTCATGCTTCCGACGCTCATAGAAATCATCGATACCTCTGTCGTCAATGTCTCCCTTGACCACATAAGGGGATCTCTTTCCGCCGGAATAGACGAGGCCACGTGGGCGATAACCGCTTATCTTGTGTCCAACGCCATAATAATACCCATTACGGGATGGCTCAGCAGGTTCTTCGGGCGCAGAAACTATCTCATCGCCTCAATTTCCATCTTTACGGTAAGCTCTTTCCTTTGCGGATCTGCCTGGAATTTGCAGAGTCTCATATTCTTCAGGATCATCCAGGGAATAGGCGGCGGAGGGCTTCAACCCATAAGTCAGTCCATCCTCCTTGAGTCATTTCCGCCGGCCCAGCACGGCATGGCCATGGCCATCTTCGGCGTCGGTATAATGTTCGGGCCGATAGCAGGGCCGCTACTCGGCGGCTGGATTACGGACAACTGGTCGTGGCGCTGGATATTCTACATAAACGTGCCGATAGGCATAATATCTGTCCTTATGACGTTTTTCTTCATCTACGATCCGCCTTACATGAAAAGGGTTAAGATGAAGATAGATTACTGGGGCCTCGCGCTTCTTGCAGTTGGTCTTGGCGCGCTCCAGTTCATGCTCGACAAAGGCGAAAGAGAGGATTGGTTCTCGTCTCCGCTCATAGTAACGTGCGCCATTATCGCCGGGGCCTGCCTGATCCTGCTCATTATAGTCGAGATCTTTTCTGAAGAGCCGGTATTGAATCTCCGGCTTTTCAAGGATAGGACCTTTACCACCGGCAATATGGTGATGTTCTTTGCGTTTTTTAATCTTTTCGGCACGATAGTGCTCCTTCCCATATTCCTGCAGACCCTCATGGGATACACTTCGTTTCTTGCCGGTGTCGTCATAGGGCCCGGAGGATTTGCGACCATGCTCGCGATGCCGATAGCCGGCAGGCTTATCACAAAGCACGATCCGAAGAAGCTTCTCGCCGCCGGTCTTTTTCTGGGGTCCGTCTCCACTTATCTGATGTCGACTGTAAATCTCCAGGCGGATTTTTTCACGCTCGCCATTCCAAGAATAGTCCTTGGTTTCGGGATGGGGCTGCTTTTTATCCCGCTCACTACCATGACCCTTTCCCACATACCAAAGGAGAAGATGGGAGAGGCGACGGCAATGTACAATCTTTTAAGGAATATGGGCGGAAGCGTTGGCGTAGCCTTTGTGACAACGGTTGTTGCCAGACGAACACAATTCCACCAGTCCAGACTTATCGAGCATCTGACGCCGTTCGATATGACGTATGTTATATCAAGAGAGAACATAGCAAAGCTTTTGACATACTCCGGCATTCACACATATCAGACTCAAGCGCCGTCGCCGCCTGACGTTCTTATCTTCTCCGAGCTGTTGAGGCAGGCGAACATGCTTGGGTTCAATGACGCCTTTTTTATGCTCTCGGTGATGATGCTTCTGGTATTGCCTCTTGTGCTTCTCATGCGGAAGGGAAAGGTCGGTGAAACGCCTCCGCCGATGCATTGAGACATCCTTTGAACAGTGCGGCTCAGTTTTGCGAAAGCCCAAGATTTATTTTATTTTTTTCTGATTCCTGTGATATACTCAAACGTTAAATAAAAAACAAAGGAGAGAAGTACGAATTGGAAAATACTACCATGACGTTTTCGGATTTCGGACTCAGTCCGGAGGTGCTAAGGGCCGTCTCTGCGATGGGTTTTGAGGAGCCGACGCCTATACAAAGAAAGGCCATACCCATACTTCTGACATCAAAGGATGTCATAGGCCAGGCCCAAACCGGTACCGGAAAGACGGCCGCCTTCGGTATACCGATAATCGAGAAGCTCGACCGCTCGATCCAGGGGGTGCAGGCGCTGATATTGGCTCCCACGAGGGAACTCGCCATACAGGCAGCCGAGGAGATGAACAAGCTCGGCCGGGTAAAAAGACTTCATGCCCTCCCGGTTTATGGCGGCACTTCCATCGAAAGGCAGATAAGCGCCCTCAGGAAGGGGGTTCATATCGTGGTGGGCACTCCGGGAAGGTTACTCGACCATATTGAAAGGAAGACCCTTTCACTCGGCAACGTAAAGATAGTCGTCCTCGACGAGGCTGACGAGATGCTTGACATGGGTTTTGTAGAGGATATAACGAGGATACTCAAAGAGACTCCCTCCGAAAGGCAAACACTTCTTTTTTCGGCGACTATCCCGGACGAGATACTTCAGATTTCAAAAAGGTACATGAAACATCCGGAAAAGATAAAGATTCATTCCGATACGCTTACCGCCCCCAAAATCAACCAGATATTCTACGAGGTAAGAAACGAAGAAAAGATAGAGGCCCTTTCCAGGCTTATCGATTCCGATGACACTGGCCGGTTTCTAATCTTCTGCCACACCAAGAAGGAGGCCGACGATGTTTCTTCCAGCCTGAAACTAAGGGGATATGTTGCCGAGGCGATGCACGGTGATTTCAGCCAGGCCCAGAGGGAGGCCGTGCTTAAAAAGTTCAGGGAGTCACGGGTGGACATGCTGGTGGCTACGGACGTTGCGGCAAGGGGACAGA
>JAKAIQ010000231.1 GCA_021825035.1 Deltaproteobacteria bacterium
AAAGCGCCCCAGCTATGATTGTAGTTGCTATCGTGGCCATAAGTAGTACGGCGGGCAGGACTATCCTGGGGCGCTCCATTTGCCGCTTTAAAGGGCGGTGTTCTTCCATTTCCTGCATGGCGAACTGCCTTGTAAATTCGTCTCTTCCGTTCATGTCCCCTGTAACCTCGCATATTTACGGTATATATCCATCATGGCGAGCCCGAGGCTCACTATAAGCGGCCCGGCTATGATTCCAACGAGCCCGAACGCGGTCACGCCGCCGAGAATGCTGAAAAACAGCAGGAGCGGATGAATGTCGGTCTTTTCGCTTAGGATCGCCGGACGCAGCACATAGTCCGCGAAGGCTATCAAAATAAGCCCCCAGACCGAAAGTATCGCCGCTTTCATTATGCTTCCTTTTATGACCAGATATACGGCTGCAGGCCCCCATACAAGGGCGGTCCCGATCGGCAGAAAGGATACTATGAACATGCTGAAGCCCCAGAGAATGGAAGCGTAAAATCCGAGGGCCCAGAACATAAGCCCTCCCAAAAGTCCATGGACGGCGCCGACGGCTACCCCCCCGTAGATCGATGCGGAAATGACGTCCCTTGTGCTGTTGATGATGTCATCCTTTTCGCTCTCTGGAAGAGGCAATATCTCCTTTAGCATGCCAACGAGGGCATAACCGTCCTTGAACAAAAAAAACATCGCAAAGAAGGATAGAATGAGGTTAAAGACAAAGCCGGCGAGGCCTTTTACGAAAACGGTAAGGCTCTCTTCGGCATAGGAAGCTGTGCTTTTGACTGCATTTGACAGTATCTCCTTTGCATCGGCTTCCGAGATCTCGGCATATTGCCCGATGTACTTTTTGAGGAAAACGGCGATTGAATCGGGGGCAGGAGTCCCCGAATACAGGTTTTTAATATAGTTCTCCGCCAGATGGTAGACTTCGAAGAAGTCTCCGGCAAGGGCGGCCCCTATAAGGATCAGCGGAATCATGAGAAAAAACGCGATAGTGGCACAGGCGATAAGGGAGGCGAGATAGCTCTTTTTCGATATATTCTTAAGAAGCCATCTGTAATAGGGGTAGAAGAGGATCACCAGGGCGACGGCCCAAAAAAGCGACACGAAAAAAGGAGAAAATATGAGATATAGCAGATATACTATAACAAAGGAAAGCAACGCGCCAAGAAAATATTCTTTTTTCATTTTATATAAGTCGGCTCACGATATGATATGTGCATTTTAACAAAAATAATAGGCCGGGAAAATGATTCTTTTGATTTCCCGGCTCCTTACAAGTATAATTGAAAATTGCGGAAATACAAGCAGTTTTGAGAAACTGAGCCAGCGACTGAAACAAACGCAAAAAAGGAGAAGCCATTTTTATGACTAAAGCGGTCGCCCTTCTTTCAGGTGGGCTCGACAGCACCCTTGCGGTAAAATTGATGCTCGAACAGGAGATAGAGATATACGCCCTTAATTTCACGTCGGCCTTCTGCACGTGTACGACCGGCGGGGTCAGCAGGGGAGGCTGCAAGAGCGAATCCAAACGGGTAGCCGAAGAGTTCGGCATACCCATAAAGGTTGTCGTCAAGGGCGATGATTATATCGAGGTCGTAAGGAATCCGAAGCACGGCTATGGCAAGGGGATGAACCCATGCGTCGACTGCAGGGTATACATGTTCAAGCAGGCCAAAGACTACATGAGGGAAATAGGCGCTTCTTTCATCGTAACCGGCGAGGTGCTCGGACAGAGGCCGATGAGCCAGAGAAAGGAAAACTTCAGGACAATAGAAAAAGAGACGGGACTCGACGGCCTTATCTTGAGACCTCTTTGTGCCAGACATCTCGAGCCTACGATTCCGGAAAAGACCGGCCTTGTGGATCGTGAAAGGCTTCTGGCGGTATCAGGCAGGAGCAGGAAGCCTCAGATGGAGTTGGCCGAGGAGCTCGATATAAACGACTACCCATGCCCTTCGGGCGGATGCCTTCTTACCGACAAGATATTTTCTAAAAAAGTGAGAGACCTTCTTGAGAATAAGCAAGACGTTTCGAAAAAGGACCTTGTTTTGCTCAAGATCGGCAGACACTTCAGGTTCGAAGGCGCCAAGATCATCGTCGGCAGGAACGAGGCGGATAACGCGAAGCTCAAGAATCTCATTCAGAGCGGCGATACCCTGATAGAGCCTGTAGGTTTTGCAGGGCCTGTTGCGGTCGTCGGCGGCGGCAACGAAGCTGCCTGTGATTTCGCCGCATCTCTCGTTCTCAAATATGCAAACGACAAGAGCGGCAAAAGTCCGGTCTTAAGGAAGGTGCGTGATGGCGAATCGTGGGAATTCAGCGCGATTCCTGCCGGCGAAGGTATCATCGAGGAGACGCGAGTATGTTGAAAAACGCCATTGAGCCTTCCGGCGTCGAAATGAAACCGGCGGGTGATTCAGGCGTCGTTGCGAAGTATGAGCGGCTAAAGGGGATACTCGGAGCCATGGAGAGCGTGCTCGTGGCGTTCTCAGGCGGTGTCGACTCAACTTTTCTTCTGAAGGTCGCGGTCGACGTTCTCGGAAGAAATGCCGCGGCCATAACCGCGACTTCACCGACTTACCCGGAGAAAGAATTCAGAGAGGCATGCGCTCTCGCCTCTTTAATAGGGGCTGAGCACATTGTGGTGGAATCCAACGAGCTTGAGATAGCTAATTTCTCGGAGAATACCGAAAAAAGGTGCTATTACTGCAAGAGCGAGCTTTTCGGCATTGCCTTTGAAAGGGCCAGGGCCATGGGCTTCAAGTATGTCGCGGATGGCTCCAATCCGGATGATCTTTCGGACTTCAGGCCCGGTAGGATCGCGGCCATGGAGCTTGGGGTAAGAAGCCCTTTGCTTGAGGCCGGGCTCGCGAAGTCCGAGATAAGACAGTTGAGCAAAGAGCTCGATCTTCCAACCTGGAATAAGCCGTCTTTCGCTTGCCTATCGTCGAGGTTTCCATATGGCACGAGCATAACCTCGGAGCGGCTTGAAAAAGTCAGAAAAGGCGAGGATATCATTAGGGCGGCCGGATTCGGCCAATTCAGACTTCGTTATCATGATGATTTCACCGCGAGGATAGAGCTGGAGCCGGAGGCCATGAATCTTATGCTTGGCAGGGAAGGAAACGAGATCAGGCGGAAGATGGTGGAGGGACTGAAGAAGGCCGGCTTTATCTATGTGACTCTCGATCTCGAGGGTTACAGGTCAGGAAGCATGAACGAGGTTTTGTCGCCGGGGAGAAAATCCGGGGCAGTAACGCCAGGCTAAAACTTTTTTCCACGGAACGCTCCACGAGCGACGGCCCCGGGTGAGGAACCGCTCGGCAACTCGCAAATCCTTTGTGTGCTGGGCGAGAGATACCCTGCGCACGGAGAGGCGTGACCCACCGGCAGCGTTGAATGTTCAATCCTTTTTTGATTCTTCAAGCCATGCCCGCAGATGGCGGCTTGCAAGGCTTTTAAAAAACAGGCTGTCGT
>JAKAIQ010000232.1 GCA_021825035.1 Deltaproteobacteria bacterium
GCTTGGCAATACCGAGCCCGTATATAAAACGGCATGGCCGGAGATAAGCGGCGGGGCGCTTGCCCGAAAGGAAGCGCTTCTCGTGGTGCAGGTAAACGGCAGGGTGAGAAGCAAGGTCATGGCGCCACTGGATTCCGACGAAGAAGCCGTCCGGGAGCTTGTCATGAAGGATGAAAAGACTCTTGAATGGATAAAGGGCAAGACCATCAAGAAGTTTGTCTACGTCCAAAACAAAATAATAAATATGGTGGTTTCCTGATGTCGTCTCTGCAAAGGGTCATCAAGGTTCTTTTCTTATCTGCTGGTTTCCTTCTGATTTTATCGGGATGCGGATACCATATAGTCGGAACCGGGCCCATGCCGGCCTGGGGCATATCCTCCATGTCGATACCGATCTTCGTAAATGATTCAAGAAGACCAGACATCGAGGGCATGGCCACTACAGCCTTTGTAAACGAGTTTGTGAATACGATAAAGATAGTCAATAATGGTGATGCCGTCATGAAGGGCGTTATAAAATCATATTCACTCGTTCCGATATCTTTCGCAGGCATCGACGTTATTCAGCAGTACCGGCTTACCGTTGTTTTTTCCCTGAAAATCATAAAGACGGATACCAAAAAGGTGTTGTGGGAGGATGAGATAACCAGATATGAAGACTATATCGTGAACATATCCGACGTCCTGGCCACAAAGGACGCCGAATTCGCGGCTTTTAAAGTGATAGCTTCGGACTCGGCGCGTCTTGCGAAGGAACACGTGCTTGAAAGGTTTTAAATGGCTAAAGACGCCGGCAAACATAATCCGCCATCGGGTCTCAGGCCTGTTTGTTATATTTATGGATCCGAGGATTACCTCGCTCAAGAGACGCTAAACGAAATACGTTCAGCGGCGTTTGGCGAATTCGAGTCCATGAATTATCATGTCTTTGACGGCAAATCGGCGGAGCCGTCGGAAGTAATCGCGGTTGCCGTCACTATCCCGGCTTTTTCGAAAATGAGGGTGGTGGTAGTCAAGAACGCGGAGTCGATAAAGGCCGTGCACGAAAATGAATACTACGAATATGTAAAAAACCCGTCGCCGTCCACCTGCCTTGTATTCATGAGCGGTGCGGCAAAGATAGATACCGCGTCGGAATTCTTCAGATATATGCGGGAGAAGAACTATCTGAAGGCCTGCCGTCGCCTTTCTGAAGCGGAAATCCTCGGATGGCTGAAGAAAGAGGCCGGGAAGCAGGGCAAGGAAATTACGGTCGCCGCGGCGCAAAAGCTCCTCCAGATAGCCGGGGACAGGCTTCGCGATATAAAAGGGGAGCTCGACAAGATTATCTTATTCGTTGGCGACAAGCCGATGGTGGATGACTCCGATGTCGAGGATGCCGGGCTTGATTGCAGGGAAGAGACCATCTTCGACCTTTCCGAAGCCATAGGCAACAAGGACGTAAAAAGGGCCATTAAGGTATTCGGCAAGATATCCGGCGAAGAGCCATTGAAGGTCCTCGGCGCGATATCGAGGCAGATGCGGACGCTCCTTAAACTTAAGGCCTCGGTCAAGAAAGGCATTACCGGAGCGCGGCTTGCCGGGGCGCTTAAGGTGCCGCCGTTTCATCTGGATGGTTACTTGAAAAGGAGCCGTTCTTTCACTCAAGAGGAGCTAATAAAGGCTATTTATACGCTCAAGACGGCGGATAACGACCTTAAGACAGGAAGATTCCCTGAAGAGTTTGTCATATCAAAGCTTATTCTGGACCTGTGCGGCGCGCGTACCTGACGGATCCATAATCGCAATGCCCAACCGGGGTCACGGCACCGGAAAGGCATCGCTGCCGACAAGCGAAGATTACTTGGTTTCCTGTGAGCTTATCAACGAACTCAGGCGGGCTATCTTTCTCGACGCGTTATTCCTGTGAAGGACGCCTTTTGACACCGCGCGATCGAGTAATGAGGCGGCTTCTTTAAGACCGTTTTTTGCCTCGCCGACCTTTTTCATTGCTACCGCTTCCCGAACCTTTTTCATTGCGGTCTTTACGGTCGATTTTACCGAGGAGTTCCTTGCTCTTCTGACCTCGCTCTGCTTGTGCCTTTTTATGGCTGACTTATGATTGGCCAATCTATTTTCTCCTTTTCTGCTTTCGATTTCCTTTTCTCGATGCTTCTAAAAGTATTTATTTTACTACGTTAATCTTATATATTGTGTTAAATTATTGCAAGAGCCTTGCCGTTGCCATGGTAAGGCCTCTGCATTAAAATTAACGATAAATATTATTCCTGTTCAAATAATTTGTCAAGTAACTTTTAGAATACGGACTTATGGATACCAAGAGGGCGTCGGAAGGCGGGATAACGGGGGCGGCTTCGATTATAGGAGCCGCGACGGTACTGAGCAGGATACTCGGCTACATGCGTGACGCCGTGATCGCGTTCGCCTTCGGCGCAGGCCTTTATTCGGATGCCTTTTTCATGGCATTCAGAATAACGAATCTCATGAGAAGGCTTCTTGGCGACGGGGCGCTCACCTCTTCTTTTGTTCCGATCTTCACTGAGGAGTTGAATATAAGGACAAGAGAAGAGGCAAGGGGGCTCGTTACAAAGGTATTTTCTCTCCTCGTCCTGATTCTTGTGCCGCTTTCAATCATCGGGATATTGCTTTCGAAGCAACTTGTATGGCTTCTCTCTCCTGGATTTGCCTCGGACCCTGTTAAGTTTTCGATTACCATAAATCTGACCAGGATCATGTTCCCCTATATAATTTTTGTAGGTCTCATGGCCGTGGCGATGGGCGTTCTTAATTCTTTTAAATATTTTACGGCGCCGGCCATATCCCCGGTTTTCTTCAACATTGCGCTGATAACTTCAGTCCTTGTGCTGGCGAGGTTTTTTACGACTCCAGTCTATGCCCTTGCCCTTGGCGTGCTCTTGGGCGGTGCGGCTCAATTCCTGATACAGGTGCCTTATCTTAAAAAATACGGCATGTTCCCACAGGGTACTTTGAACTTCAAGGATCCGGCTATAAAAAAGATATTCATACTTATGGGACCGGCCGCCTTCGGTGTCGGAGTCTATCAGCTCAATATCTTTGTGACTACATGGTTCGCTTCTCATCTTGCCGAAGGCAGCATCTCCTATCTTTACTATGCGGGACGGCTTATGGAGCTTCCTCTCGGGGTGTTCGGAGTAGCTATTTCTACCGCGGCGTTGCCGAGCCTCTCCGAGTATGTTGTCCAAAAAGACTGGGACACGTTTAAAAGCACGCTTTCGTTTTCGATAAGGTTGGTGAATTTCGTAATGATACCGGCAACAGTCGGCCTTCTCGCGTTGGGCACTCCCATAGTCGATGTGCTTTTCAGGCGGGGCGAATTCCATGGCGCAGCCGCGGCCGGCACAGCCGTGGCCCTGTCCTATTATGCCCTCGGATTGGTTCCGGTTTCCGTTTCAAGAATACTCATCTCCGGGTTTTATTCGCTCA
>JAKAIQ010000015.1 GCA_021825035.1 Deltaproteobacteria bacterium
CCACGTCGGCATGGGGATGCTGGTGGAGCACGTCGCCCTGGGCATCGCAGCCGGTGGTGGCGCGCCGATGCGCTTCGGTGTGCCCGCGATCGACGATGGCATCGCCATGGGCCACGACGGGATGTTCTACTCCCTGCCCTCTCGCGAGCTCATCGCCGATGAGGTCGAGAGCATGGCTGAGGCCCACGCCCTCCTGTAAAACTGCCAGCCGCTCCAGAACTGCACCGGGGTAGCGAGCATGAAAAGCGTAATATTATGTTTGAGTACGGCGGGCGCCCATGTAAACACGTCGGAGAAGGCTCCCAGGAAAACAGGCACCGAGATTATGGCCGCAAAAAGAAACTTCGACTTCAATGTCCAAAGCTCATCTTTCCGCGCCTGTTCCGAGCCCGCTATCTTATCCTCTTCTTTCTCGGCCTCGAAAGCCTCATAGCCGGCATTCCTTACAGCCTTTACGAAGTCTTCAACGTCAACGACGCTTCCGATGTAATTTATATTGGCCCTTTCGGAGGCGAAGTTGACCGATGCGCTTATGACCCCGTCGAGGCCGTTCAGCGCCCTTTCTATCTTCTCCACGCACGAAGCGCAACTCATGCCCCGCACCGGAAGGCTTGCCTGCTCAACTCCCGCCTCATATCCGAGCTCCCTTACGGTCTCTACGAATTTAGACAGATGAACCTCTTCAGGGTCGTATGAGATCGTCACCGTTCCAGCGGCGAAATTGACCGATGCCCCGTGTATGCCGCTCAGAGCCGACAGACCCTTTTCGATCCGCGCGGCGCACGAGGCACAGCTCATTCCTGTAACCGGCAAAATTATCTTCTTAAGACCCTTTGACGGTTTTTCGGCCAACATCGATGCGGCAGGCATCGCATGAGCCGCAACCTTCGGAGATAAGAAACCGGCGGGGCCGCCGTCGAACTTTATTTTACACTTCACATTGCAGAAATAATAAGTCTTTCCCTCGTATTCCGAAGTCCCGGCGGCTTCAGACTTTTGCACGGTCATGCCGCACACGGGGTCTATCGCGGTATCCGCCTTGCCTTTTTCCGGTGAAGGCACGGGAACGGAACCCCCGGTTGAAATCCTTGCCATGAAAGACTCAGGGTCGGCGTCAAATCTCTTTTTGCAGTTCTGAGCGCAGAAATATATCGCCGCGCCTTTATAAACGCTTGTCGCCTTCGCCTTTTCTGGTTCCACGGTCATTCCGCAAACCGGATCTATAGCCATATTCGATTATCCATATGTTTGATTTCACAAATGATCTTCACGTATATTATACCATATCGATTAATTCAGCATTATAATATGATTTGAATTCATGATCATGAATTTGCGTTGTTTGCCTGATTATAATTGCCGTGACGGCATAAACCACAGCCAATACGTTTATGAAATGGACACATCCAAAAAAGGGCCGGGTAAGTTTCATATTGCGCTCTTGAGAAAATTCTGAGGTTAAATGAGACCGAGAGACCATCTAATCCTCGGCACCGGGGCATCGGTTGCCATGTATCATACGTTCGGTTCAAATACCGTTTTTTTCTGGGTGGCAACGTTTATGATAGATATAGACCATTACCTGAACTTTATCTACCATAACGGCTTTAGAAGCGCGAGTTTCAAGAAGATGTTCGATTATTACGGCGTTATCGACAATTTGGCCCATCTGCCCGAATTCCTGGATATCGAGGTGTTCCACTCTGGCGAATTCATGCTTGCGCTTTATCTGTTAGCCCGCCTGTCGGATTCTTTCGTTCTAAAGGCCGTAATGTGGGGGTTCCTTTTCCATATCGTCCTCGACTGGATTTCACTTGCATGGAACGGGATTTTTTTAAAAAGAGCGAACCTAGTTGCCGAGTACTTCATAAGAAAAAGGCGTCTTATGAGTTCGGGTTTAGATCCCGTTTACGTGTACAACGAGGCGTTGAGGAATATTGGCATGTATCCGAAGGATTGACCCGAAGCCTCACATTTTCTCGATCTTCTCCGTCAGTCGCTCCATTTCCAATCGCGTATCTCGACCATGTCCTCACCGTATCTTGTTATGTACTCCCTGTGTTGAATGTGCTTGTCCCGGACGGCTTGCTTGATATAGGCGGCCTTGTATTCGAGTTTCGGCACCCGATCGACGACGTCGGCGGCCAGATGGAAGCGGTCCATATCGTTCCTTACAACCATATCAAAAGGCGTCGTGGTGGTGCCTTCCTCCTTGTATCCCCGGACGTGCAAATTCTTGTGGTTGGTCCTCCTGTACGTAAGACGGTGTATGAGCCATGGATAGCCATGATAGGCGAATATGATGGGCTTATCGGTTGTAAAGAGGCTGTCGAACTCGCCTCCGGAAAGCCCGTGAGGATGTTCCTCTTTGGGCTGAAGCGTCATCAGGTCCACCACGTTTATTACCCTTACCTTGAGTTCCGGCGCGTGGCTACGGAGGAATTTTATGGCGGCCAATGTCTCAAGCGTCGGCACGTCCCCGGCGCAGGCCATGACGACGTCGGGCTCCTCGCCGTAGTCGTTACTCGCCCATTCCCATATGCCTATGCCGGTTGCGCAATGCCGTATCGCCGACTCCATATCAAGCCACTGGAGCTCAGGCTGTTTGCCGGCGACTATAACGTTTATCAGGTTCCTGCTCCTCAGGCATCTGTCAGCCACACAAAGCAAAGTGTTGGCGTCCGGCGGGAGATATACGCGTATGACGTCAGCCTTCTTGTTTACGGCATGGTCGATGAAGCCGGGATCCTGATGACTGAAGCCGTTATGGTCCTGCCTCCAGACGTGCGAAGTAAGGAGGTAGTTGAGCGAGGCTATCGGCCTTCTCCATGGTATCTCATGGCCGGCCACCTTAAGCCACTTGGCGTGCTGATTGAACATCGAGTCCACGATATGAATAAAAGCCTCGTAACACGAAAAAAAACCATGGCGCCCGGTTAGCAGATACCCTTCGAGCCATCCCTGGCATGTGTGCTCCGAGAGTATCTCCATTACCCTTCCGTCGGGGGAGAGAAACTCATCCTCAGGTATGGTGTGTCCGAGCCATGTTCTGGAGGTGACCTCGAAGAGAGAATCAAGGCGGTTGGATGCCGTTTCGTCCGGTCCAAATACACGGAAGTTCCGCTGGCCGAGATTCTGTTTCATGATGTCCCTTAGAAAACGGCCAAGAACCCTTGTCGGTTCCGACACGGCCTTGCCGGGCGCCGGGACTTCAACCGCATAATCCCGGAAATCCGGCATTTTCAGTTCCTTGAGAAGAAGCCCCCCGTTTGCGTGAGGATTTGCGCCCATGCGGCGCTCGCCCCCGGGGGCAAGAGCGCGAAGGTCTGGCCTTAAGATTCCCGCCGCATCAAAAAGTTCATCCGGCCTGTAACTTTTCATCCATTCATCGAGAAGCCTTATGTGCCCTGGTTTCTCGGCCATGTCGGACAAAGGCACCTGATGCGACCTCCAGAAGCCCTCGGTCTTCTTTCCGTCGACTTCCTTCGGGCCCGTCCAGCCCTTTGGCGTCCTCAATATTATCATAGGCCATCTGGGCAACGACGCGCCGGTCGATCGCGCCTTATCCTGAATCGAATGTATCTCGTCCATGACCTTTTCAAGCGTCTCAGCCATGATCTCATGCATGGCTGCAGGCTCATCCCCCTCTACAAAATATGGTTTGTATCCGTATCCCGTGAACAGGTCTTTGAGGTCGTCTTTGCTTATCCGCGCCAACACCGTTGGATTGGCGATCTTGTAGCCGTTCAGATGGAGTATGGGAAGCACCGCGCCGTCACTGGCCGGGTTGAGAAATTTGTTCGAGTGCCATGCCGTGGCAAGGGGGCCGGTCTCGGCCTCCCCATCGCCTACGATGCACGCCACTATCAAATCAGGATTGTCGAATGCGGCTCCGTAGGCATGCGATATCGAATAGCCGAGCTCGCCGCCCTCATTGATCGACCCTGGCGTTTCCGGAGCCGCGTGGCTCGGGATGCCGCCCGGAAACGAAAACTGCTTAAAAAGCTTCCTCAACCCGCTTTCATCCTGAGATACTTCCGGGTAGAACTCGCTGTATGTTCCTTCGAGATAGGTGTTCGCCACTATCCCCGGCCCTCCGTGTCCGGGGCCGGTTATATACATGATATTGAGCCCTCTGGTCCTTATAATTCTATTCAGATGAACATAAATGAAATTGAGGCCGGGTGTTGTGCCCCAGTGACCGAGAAGCCTTGGCTTTATGTGTTCAAGCCTCAGGGGATCCTTTAGCAGTGGATTGTCCAGCAGATATATCTGCCCTACTGAAAGATAATTGGCTGCGCGCCAATAGGCGTCGATCTTCTCAAGCTCGTCAGCGGAAAGAATCCGGGACATTTGATTTTCCCCCTTTTGCGTGAAAGATAACTGCCTGAACTTTTTAATCCATTATAGACTGAAAATATGAATTTATAAGGCCCTGATGAAAAAATGCCCGGTTGCAAGGGATTACGCCTTGCAATATGCCACGGAGAAAAGGAAGAAATTATTTGAATCCGGACGCTGCCAGAGCCGTCTGCGCATCCTTCAATCCGAGTTGCCCGGCTCTTTTGAGGCTCGTCGCCGCTTCGCTCATTTCATTAAGCTTGAGGTACACAAGCCCCATATAATAGTACGTTAAGGCGTCTCGCGTATTTATTCTCAAAGCCGCTGTAAAGTCCTTCAGCGCCGCGCCATACTCCCTGGCCTCGGCCAGACAATACCCCCTGTTAACGTATGGATACTCGAGAACAGGGTCGAGCTTTATGGTCATGCTGAAGTCTCCTATCGCCTTTGCGCATTCTCCCTTAAATTTATACGATTGTCCGCGGTTAAAATAGGCATCGGTTTTTTGCGGGTCGATAGCTATCGCACTGCTGTAATCCCTTATGGCCGAATCATAATCCTTCCTGTAAAAATAGACATTCCCCCGGTTAAAATAGGATATGGCGCTTCCGTTGGGATAGAGCTCTATCTGGTGATTCCAGAGCGAGATGGAATCCTTCCATATGGCCTGCTGCCTTACGGTCACAAATATAAGCGCGCCTGCCAGAAGGACACTTAATGATATTAAAAGGGCCCTCTTCTTCGTGAACTTTTCATAGAGGAGTCCAACAGGTACCCCTGCCATAAGAAAAACGCTTAAGGAAGGCAGATACACATATCGGTCCGCGGCGGCCTGCGCTCCCACCTGGACAATACCTATTACCGGAAAAAGAACTATAAGAAAGTAAAGCCAGGCGGCTGAAAATATTCTGCGCCTTCTGAGCGTGATGACGCAGAAAGAAGTTATCAAGACAATAGTTATCAAGGAACCGAGATACTCTAAAGACAAAAAGTTTATCTTATAAATATACGGATAATACGGCGACAGATCCAGGGGCAGGATTGTCTTATACATATAAAAAACGTAGGACCTTATTGCAGTTGAAACACGGGTGGAAAAGGGAGCTACTTCCAGTGAAAGCAACGCCTTCTCCTGCTTCTGCGCCAGAAATGTAATGAATGAGAATATGGCGCTTAACGCGAAAAAGGGCGTCTTCTCGACGACCGACTTTGCCGACAATCTCTCAAGGGGATAAAAATCCAGTATGAGAAGCGCCAATGGAAAAGACACGGCCATGGGTTTGCTTAAAAGCGCCAGTATAAAGTAGATCAATGTGGTCGCATATAACCGGTTCTTCGAATGTTCTGAATTTATGTATTTAAGGTATGTTATGAGACCCAGGAGATAAAAAAAACCGCACAGAACGTCTTTTCTCTCGGATATCCAGCTTACGGATTCTACATGGAGCGGATGTACCGCAAAAAGCACGGCCGTGAACAACGCGGCTATAAATGAGCCGTTGGTTTGCTTGAATTTAGTCTCTATAAGTCTTAAGGAAAGAAAAAAGACAAGCGAGGCGTTAACGGCGTGAAAAATTATATTGGTTAGGTGGTATCCGACCGGATTCAGCCCCCAGATACGATAATCCAGCGCATAAGAAAAAATGGTCAGCGGATGCCAGTTGTAAACGAGAACCCTGGTGAATATGGTCTTGAAGAATCTCAAATCCATGACGCGGATGACGGGATCGTCGTAAACATAAGGCCCGTCATCCCAGTTCACGAAGCCGCTCCGAGTGGACGGTAGATAGACAAGCAAGGTCAGAAGGGCTATTAAAAAAGCGGCTGGTCTTATTTTTCGGTCGATGGCTGAACTATCGTTTTTTTGTTGACGTATCGTAATCATGATTTACCTGCGCGCTAACGCTACGCGCCTTTGCGCTCAGTCCTGAAGCCTTCTTGAAGTAGAATTCCGCCTTTTCGGCGTTTCCGGCCAGTGAATACGCTGAACCGAGATTATAATAGGCGCCTGAGTTCATGGGATCGATGTCGAGAGCCTTGCTGATGTCTTTAATCGCCTTGCCGTATTCGCCCATTTTCAAATACGTGTAACCCCTATTATTATACGCCTCCTCAAAACTCGGATCGAGTCCAATGGCCTTGTTGAATTCCAGGATGGCCTTGTCGTATTGTTTTAGGTTGCCGTAAGAAATTCCGAGATCGTTATGCGGCTTGGAAAATTTGGGACTCAGCGCAGCCGCCACATTAAAATCCTTCAAGGCCATAAGATAATCGCCTTCCATTTGGTAAAGTTTTCCACGACTGTAATAGGAAAGCATGGAATAATTTGGATTAAGCGATATGGCCATATTCAAATTCTCGATAGCCCGCGGGTAATCATGGAGGTCCATATACACGATTCCACGATTATGATAAGCTACGTAAGCGTTTGGAAATTCATTCAATTCATAATTCCACAACGTCATAGAGTCTTTCCATACGGCCTCCTGCGTCAACGTGAAGAAAGAAAAAAAGGCAAGCGCCGTTCCTGCGATGACGACGGCTACCGGAGCAAACTTATTCTTCAAGGCATAAGCGTCAGCCTTTTTGCGCATTTCACCGCCAGGTTTTGAAAAAAAATAACCAACTCCAATCCCGGCGAGCATGAAAGGTCCCAGGCTCGGAAGATACGTGTACCTGTCAGCCGCAGCCTGAGATCCGACCTGCACAAGCCCTATGACCGGCAGGAGCGTAATTAAATAATAAAGCCAGACGGATACGTAAACCCGGTGTTTTTTTGAAACAAGCAGGACGATAAGGCTTATGGCGATAAAAAGGAGAAAGGAGACGATGTATTCTCCGCCTGGAACCCTCATATGCTTCGGATATGGATAAAAGGGAGCAAGGCCGACCGGATATACCATCTTGTAAAGATAAAAAATGCAGGCATGTGCAGCGACAAGGACATGGGTAACAAATCCGACAGCCTCCATGGGCGCAATCGATGACTTTTGCGCCTCTATCGTAAGTATCCCTGAAAGCAGGCTGAGGGCGAAAAAAGGGGCCTTCTCCAAAAGCAGCGGCCCGGCATTGAAAAAAATCTTTCTAACGCCGTCGAATCTGTTGAGCGGATAATGATCCAGTATCAGGAATACGGCAGGCAAACTAACGGCCATCGGCTTGCTTATGACGGACAGCGCAAAAAAAAGCAGAGATAGAGAATAATTGCGGTATTTTCCCCATGCTGAGGAAGAGACGTATTCGAGATATGCCAGCGCGCTCAACAGGAAGAAGAACGAATAAAGAACGTCCTTCCTCTCGGACACCCATGAGACCGATTCAACATGCAGAGGATGAAGGCCGAAAAGAAGGGCGGTCACAAAGGATGCCGCAATAGCCGGAGACGGACCTTGAGGCATTGAATAGGAACCGGCCCAGGCAGGCGCCGCAATTTCCACGAGCCTGAAAACAAGGACTGCGACAAGAAAAGTATTCGCGGCGTGAAAGACGATGTTCGTTAGATGATAAATAAATGGGCTCATGCCCATTAACCGGTAGTCGATCGCATACGATATTATAGTAAGCGGGTGCCAGTTGAAGGCGGCGTACGACGTAAAGGCGTGTCTCAAAAATGCGAGGCTTAATGCGCGTATATCCGGGTTCTCATACACATACAGGTTATCGTCCCAATTGATAAAACCATCTTTCAGGGACGGGATGTACTCGATAAAGACGATAGAGGCCGCGGCAACGGCCAGACAGACCATTTTTTTTCTGTCCCGGCTCATGACCCCAAACATGATTTCGCCTTATGAGCAGTAATTACAACCCGTCGTTGCGTTGTCCCCGAATAATTCTTCGTGGAAAACATAATGAAGCCTCCACCGGCTACATTTTAATTCATCTCATGGCGCAATGCAATGTGCCGATATTGACAATAAAAAAGAGAGGGCGTTAAGCCCTCTCTTTTTTATTGTCGGTATCAAATGCAAGTGCAATTATCAGCTTGACCGTCAGACTTACGGTACGGCCGATACCACATTTCCGGTATAATCGACCGACGCACTGTTGGTTGCAAGTCCAAGAGTCGTAGGCACGGTTAATGTAAACGTGCCTGAGCTCGCGGTCATCGTTCCTGAGCAGGACACAATGGAGGAGGGCTGATAGCCTGGAACTGAAGCCGAAGTGCTCGCCTGAAGAACGCCGCTGGTAGCGGTGCAATCGGAAGTCGCGGTCGGGTTATCCGTGAAATACGCCGCCGCCGCCGTATAGGCATTCTTGGCGTCCGAGTTGAGGGTCGCCACGTAGCCCCTCTTTCTGTAAGCCGAGAACTGCGGTATCGCTATGGCCGCAAGGATCGCAATGATCGCCACGACTATGAGGAGCTCTACCAGCGTAAAGCCCTCTTCACCGCTCTTAATCTTTTCAATCGCCTTTTCCAAAACCATGTTCCCCTCCTTTTGGTGATTTCTTTTATTTAAAGAAAGACGATGAATCCGTCAAATTCTTCCATCATTCGTCTTAGGATAATTCATTGCAGAATCTATGCCAATACTCATTATCGTTGTAAAACAGCAAGTTTGTCATTTAATACCTTTGTCGTGTCTGCGAATGCTTGACAATTTATGTCACTAATCGGCTAAAAAGTGTCTATGGAACAGCCGACGTTATCCGGCCATTATAGTTGATTACGGCTGAATTTGACGTAAGCCCCCAGCCAAAATCGCCCTCTACCGCAATGCTTCCGGCCACTTCGGAAAAAGCGGATGCCGTGCATGAAACTCCGGCTGAAGGCTGATAACCGGCATTTATGATAGGAGTACAACTATTCAGGATCGACCCGGGGTTCTCCATAAGGTACGCCTCAGCGATAGTGTAAGCGTTCTTAGCGTCCTCATTAAGCGTTGCGGCCCAGCCTCTTTTCTTGTACAGCATGAACTGAGGTATCGCTATAGCCGCAAGAATGGCTATTATTGAAACGACTATAAGTAGTTCTATCAGTGTAAAACCTTTCGCGTCGGCTTTTATGGACATCCTGTTGTCTTTCACAGCGCCTCATTCGAGAATGTGCGTCGCTCTGTGTAATTATGTTTGCAATAGGCAGGCCAAAAAAAATTACTTGGAATCCAGCCACTTAGATAGTTTGGCTGTTTCTTTTTAAAATAAATGACATTTTTTGTCGCTAAATGAACTCTGATATTCCGCTTGAAGCGGCTGGCAGGTATTTGAATATCCTACAACGGAGGCTGCGCGGATATGAAGTATGATCCGATTACGATAATTACCGGCGTCTAATCTTCGAATATATCGTATTTGCTGAGTTTGTATCTCATTGACCTGAATGACAAGCCAAGAAGCTCGGCGGCTTTTTTCTTGACTCCTCCGGATTTCTTGAGCGCGTCCTTTATAATAGCCTTTTCAAACTCTTCAATTTTCTTTTCGAGATCCACGCCGTCCATGTGAACTTCCGGGAGGAAGTCAAGCTCCTCAGGGATAGAGCCGCCGGGCAAGCCCCGACTGCTCTTGACCCCTCTTATGGATTCGGGCAGGTTTTCGGAGGTTATCGTATTCGACGTCTCCAGCGTAACCGCGCGCTCGATTATGTTCTCAAGCTCCCTGACGTTACCGGGGTAGTCGTAATCCACGAGAAATTTAAGGACCTGCTCGGATATGCCAATAAGGTTCTTTCCGAGGTTATTGCAGTACTTTTCCATAAAATGCCTGGAGAGCGCCGGAATGTCTTCTTTTCGCTCCCGGAGCGGCGGAAGGCTTATCCTTATGACATTGAGCCTGTAAAAAAGATCTTCTCTGAACCTTCCTGCCCTGACTTCATTCTCCACATTTCTGTTGGAAGCCGCTATGAGCCGTATGTCTACGGATATATCGGACGTTCCGCCGACCATTCTGAAATTGCGCTCCTGTATGAACCTCAGGAGTTTTACCTGAAGTTGAAGCGGCAGTTCAGTGATTTCATCCAAAAAAAGCGTCCCGCCATCCGCCTGTTCGGCCAGCCCTTCCCTGTTAGCCACCGCTCCTGTAAAAGCCCCCTTGACATGACCGAAGAGCTCGCTTTCGAGAAGATTCTCCGGGATCGCTCCGCAATTTATTGCTACGAAAGGCTTCTCCTTCCTATCGCTTTCAAAGTGTATGGCGCGCGCCACGAGCTCCTTTCCGGTCCCGCTCTCACCGCTTATAAACACGTTGGTCCTGGTGTTCAATACGCTCATTATAAGTCCGTACAGTCCCGTCATCTTCGGACTCGCGCCGATCAGGTTGCCGAAGCCGTACTTTGTTTTCAAGTCCTTCTTCAGAAGTATGTTCTCCTTCTCAAGTCTCCTGAGCCTGAGGGCCTTTTTTATGTTAAGCTTTATCTCATCGACTTTAAAAGGCTTGGTAAAATAATCGTATGCCCCGTTCTTCATGGCCTCTATCGCCGTATCGACGGAAGCATAGGCAGTAATCATGATAACAAGCGCATCCTGGTCTATCGCCTTCAATGCCTTGAGAAATTCAAGACCTTGCATCTCCGGCATCCTGATGTCGGTTATGACGAGGTTGAAGTTGTTTTCACAGTAATACTTGAGCGCGGCCATGGCCGACGAGGCGCATACGACTTCATAGCCCTCTTTCCTGAGCATTATCTCAAGAAAATCTCTCATGTCTTTTTCATAGTCGACAATCAATATCCTGTCTTTGTTCATTTCTCGAACCCGCATGTTTTTAATGGAATCAAATCGGTTAATGGAACGGATAGGGCTCCAAAAGGGGCAGCGTTATACAGAAAACGCTCCCCTTTCCAACGCTACTTTTTACGTCTATCCCCCCCCCATGGCTCTCGATTATCCTGTGCACTATCGCAAGACCGAGCCCGGTGCCTGAATCCTTCGTTGAAAAGAACGGATCGAATATCTTTTCCAGATATTCCTGCTTTATTCCTTCCCCGGTATCGGCAACATTAATTTCGACTGAAAGGCTGGAATCGGCGTCTGCGCTTTTGACGTTCTCCCGGGATATTATCCTCGATGATATTGTAAGGTCGCCGCCATCCGGCATGGCGTGCGCAGCGTTTAAAAAGAGGTTCCAGAAGACCTGGCCGAGCTGCCTCGCGTCACCCAAAATAAACATGCCGCCTGTCAGTTCACATCTTATCCCGATCTTCGCGGCCTCCGCGCAGTTGCCGAAGACCTTAACGGTCTCGCTCGCAACCGAGCTTATGTCCACGCTCTCGTGTTTCTCCCGGGCCGGTCTCGCAAAAAGAAGATAATCCGTTATTAGCTGATTAAGCCTGTCCGTTTCCCTGAGCACGATCTCCATCAGGCGAAGATCTTCGCCATCCAGCTTCAGATCGTTTTTAAGTACTTGAATTGAGCCGCTTATGGAAGCAAGCGGATTTCTTATCTCATGGGCTATTCCTATAGAAAGCTCACCGAGAGCCTTCAATTTTTCATCTCGCCGCAACTGATCTTCCAATGCCTTGACCTGCGTGAGATCCTGGAATATTACGATGAAAGACGCATCCCGGCCCTGTCCACGCGAGAACATCAGGCCGAGGAATATCTCTCTCCCATCGCTTCTCCTGAACTTCTTTTCGAGACGCATGCCGGCGGGAGGAGGCGACGAACCATCCCCGACCATCTCCGGGAATATATCATGAACCGGCCTGTAATATACATCCTTAAGCGTATATCCTGTAACGGCTTCCGCGGCCCTGTTGAATGATGTGACCCTTAAATTCTCATCGAGCGTCATTATTCCGCTTGTTATATTCTCTATTATGTGCCTGTTGAGCACCTCGAGACGTTCAAAATCTATTTCCTTGGCCTCAAGCTCCTTTTCGGCCATAAATGTCTTTTCAGCGAGATAACCGGTCAGGTATGCCACTGTAAAATACGCAAGTATGTTCGTGGCCACCGTCGTAAAGACATGCTTCCATGCCGGCGCCGGAAAATAATTTACGACCTTATACCTTGCGGGGAGCATACCGTAGAAATCCATATCTATAAGGACCCCGTACGAAATGCTTGAAACCGAGGCGGCGTAATAACCCCCGCGTTTATTGAGAAGGATCGAACTGCCGATTATAGACAGAAAATACAACGTAGGAAGATAGCTCTGAGTTCCCCCCGTCACAAAAACTATTACGGTGACGAGCGCCATGTCGATTGTGACCTGAACAAAGGTGAACAGGCGCAGATTACGGACACTGTTAAGGGCCAGGGCGTACCCTATCGTGAGGAGTCCGAGCGTTACCACTATCGCATAAAGCGGATGGAGATTGAGTTGTGCGTATGAATATTCCCTGGCCTGGAACCAGGTGGTGATGCCGAGAAAGGCAAGGGCTATCACCACCCTTAAGACCATCATGGCCAGGAGTTTTTTCTTTAATACGTTAGGGGGAAAATCATGCGCCATCTTCAAGTGTCAGCCGGACGCCGCTCCCGCGAGCTGGAAGATGGGCAGATACAGCGCGATTACGAGCCCCCCGACCACGATCCCAAGAAAAGCCATGAGTAGCGGCTCGATCAGCGACGTCAGGGCATCCACGGCGGTATCGACTTCTTCTTCATAAAAATCGGCTATCTTCGCGAGCATGGCATCGAGCGCTCCGGTGGACTCGCCGACGGCTATCATCTGCGTAACCATGCCCGGGAAGACCTTTGTCTCGATGAGAGGTTCGGCCAGGGTTTTACCCTGGCTGAGACTCATCCTGGACTTCATCACAGCCTCTTCTATAATGACGTTTCCGGCGGTTTTGGCAACTATGTCAAGGCCTTCAAGTATTGGAACGCCGCTTGAAAGCATGGTCCCGAGCGTCCTGGTGAAACGAGCCACGGCAGTCTTTCTTATGAGATCCCCAATCACCGGAAGCTTCAGGAAAACGGCATCCATCTGTTTTCTGCCCTTGGGGGTGCCGTACAGATACCTGAGGCCGAAAAATATGCCCGCGATAGACGCGAGGATCAGATACCAGTAGCTTGTAAGGATATGGCTCATGTTGACAACGACCTGCGTCGGAACGGGCAGCGCCTTGCCGAAGCTCGCGAACATGTTTTGAAATATCGGCACGACCCATACGAGAAGTCCGGTCACTATAAGGCAGGCTATGATGATGACCGCCACCGGGTAAGTCATCGCCCCCTTTATCTTCCCTTTTAATTTTTCGGCCTTCTCGAGAAATAAAGATAGCCTGTTAAGTATAGTATCCAGAATGCCTCCGACCTCGCCGGCGGCGACGAGGTTCACATATAGGGGATCGAAGACCTTTGGATGTTTCTTGAGTGCGTCCGCAAAGGTCGATCCGCCTTCTACCGAAGCCTTGACGTCGAAGAGCACTTTCTTGAACTCCATCTTCTCCTGCTGACTTGCCAGGATGTCAAGGCACTGTACGAGCGGAAGCCCGGCGTCTATCATGGTGGCAAACTGACGGCTGAAGATGACAAGGTCTTTGGTCTTTATGCTTGACCCGAGGCCGGGCAATTTTATGTTGCCGAGTGAAAAACTCTTCTTTTCGGTAATGGTCGAGGGCGCTATCTGCTGTCGTTTCAGGGCTGTAGTGGCCTGAATGAGGTTCGCCGCCTGGATCTCGCCCTTTTTTGTCTCTCCATTTGTACTTCTTCCGGTGTAAACAAATGTACGCATGGTTAGATTGTCCTCCCTGGCGGCATTACCGGCTTCAGAATGCCGGCATTAGACATCATCTGCCGCAGCTCGTCGGATTCCTGACTCCTGCCAATCGCATCTTCGATATTAATGAGCCGCCTCTGGTACAGGTTCATAAGGCTCTGGTTCATTGTCTGCATTCCGAACTTCGTCTGTCCGACCTGCATCTGCGAGTATATCTGATGGACCTTGTCTTCCCTGATAAGATTTCTTATGGCAGCGTTAGGGATGAGTATCTCCAGGCTCACCACCCTGCCTTTCCCGTCGATCTTCGGGATAAGAAGTTGAGCAAGTATACCCTCGAGGACGAAAGAAAGCTGAGCTCTTACCTGCGGCTGGTGTGACGACGGAAATACGTCGATTATCCTGTTTATCGTCTGAACGCAAGAGTTTGTATGAAGCGTCGCGAAACACAGATGCCCTGTCTCTGCGATTGTCAGGGCGGCTTCTATCGTTTCCATATCCCTGAGTTCACCCAGAAGCACCACATCGGGGTCCTGACGGAGAACGTACTTGAGGGCCTTCTTGAAGCCCTGGGTGTCATAGCCCACTTCCCTCTGATTTACGAGGGCGGTTTTGGAATTATGCAGATACTCTATCGGATCTTCAATGGTTATGATGTGTTCGGCCCTGTCGGAGTTGATCTTGTCAATCATCGCGGCAAGCGTTGTCGATTTTCCGCTTCCGGTCGGGCCGGTAATCAGGATGAGACCCCTCGGTTTTTTAGACAACTCTTCAAGTATGGGTGGAAGCCCCAGTTCCTTGAAGGATTTTATGTTGAACGGGATAGTCCTGAAAACCCCGGCAACGGTGCCCCTCTGGACGAAAAGATTGCCTCTGAAACGGCTCATGCCCTTTATGCCGAAGGAGAAATCAAGTTCGTTGCCCTCCTCAAACCTGTGTTTCTGAACGTCAGTCAGGATGGAATAGCATAACTGCTTGCATTCAGCCCCGCTTAATGCTGGAGATTCAAGCGGAGACAGCTTTCCATCGACCCTTATCCTCGGGGGAGAGCCTGCGGACACGTGCAGGTCAGAGCCTCCTCTTTCCGTCATGACTCTGAGAAGTTCCTGTAAAGTGAGCCTTGGACCACCTTCAATAGCCATTATATTCTCCAGCTTTACAAATAAACTTAATATAATAACCCGATGTATAACTGTAAATGACCAAAGTTACATGTCAGCCTTTAGTAACCACATTGGATCTCGGAAAAACAAGCGCCGCTTCCAGGCTCAAGACAGCTAATCGGCCATCGTAACCCGCAATACCTCCTCTATGGTTGTCACACCCTCTGCGACCTTCGTAATTCCGCTCATCCTTAACGTCTTCATCCCGTCCTTTACGGCGCCTCTCTTTATTTCAGCGCTCGAAGCTCCGTTTAAGACGAGCTCTTTTATAGTCTCGGTGAACGGCATTACTTCATACAGGGCGATACGGCCTTTGTAACCGCTTCCGCCGCATACATTGCAACCCGATCCTTTGTAACATTCCATCTTGCGCGCTTCGTTCTGTGACACGCCAAGATCGATCAGGACTTTTTCGGTTATTGAAGCCTTTGCTTTGCAGTCCTTGCAGATTTTCCGCGCAAGCCTCTGTGCCAGTATGAGATTGCAGGATGATGAGACGAGAAATGGTTCGATGCCCATGTTGAGAAGCCTGTTGACGGTAGAGGGAGCATCATTTGTATGAAGCGTCGAGAGCACCAGGTGTCCTGTAAGAGCGGCTTTTATGGCAATCTCGGCGGTCTCATAATCCCTTATCTCGCCAACCATTATTATGTCAGGGTCCTGCCGCAAAAAGCTCCTCAAAGAGGCCGCAAAATTCAAACCTATATCATCATGCATCTGCACCTGATTTATTCCCATCAGGTTGAATTCAACCGGGTCTTCGGCAGTTGAGATATTTTCGCTTATCTTGTTGAGTTCGGAAAGCGCAGAATAAAGCGTCGTGGTCTTGCCGCTCCCCGTAGGGCCCGTAACAAGGACTATTCCCCACGGTTTATGTATCGCGCCCATAAAATCCTTAAGCTGGTTTTCTTCGAAACCAAGCTTGGTCATGTCAAGCTGGAGGAGA
>JAKAIQ010000016.1:0-13708 GCA_021825035.1 Deltaproteobacteria bacterium
ACAGGCAGGCAGATTCAAAGGGAAAAAAATCTTCTGGAACAGCCGCCTGCCTTCGAGGCTTATTAAAAGGTTCTGTGAAATAGACGCCTCATCGGCGGGGCTGCTCGAATCCGCGGTCGACAGGCTCGGACTTTCAGCGAGGGCGTACACAAGGATACTCAAGGTTTCGAGGACGATAGCCGACCTTGAAGCCGAAGAAAAGATAAGGCCGCATCACATCTCGGAGGCCATACAGTACAGGACGCTCGACAGGCAACTTTCCTGAGCGAAGCGATTCATAAAAGCCATGAAAGACACTAAAAAAGAGATGCCGGGCAATGCGGTTCCACCCGGCGCAAGCCCGGAGCCGGCGAACGAGGCCGCGGAGACGCGCAAAAACATGCAGGCGTTCCTTCACGCGATAATGGACAATTCGACGGCGGTCATTTACATGAAAGACAGGGACGGCAGGTTCGTCCTTATCAACAAACACTATGAGAAGCGCTTTAACGTAAAAAGGGAAGAGGTCATTGGAAAGTCCGATTACGACCTGTTCCCCAGGGAGTTGGCGGACAGGCTCAGGGAAAACGACAAAAAAATGCTCGAGTCCGGCTCGGTGGCCGAGTTCGAGGAAAAGGCGCTGGAGCCTGACGGCGCGCTGCACACTTATATCTCGATAAAATTCCCGATCCCCGGCATGCCCGGCGCGGTATGCGGCATCTCAACCGATATTACGGACAAGAAGCGTATCGAAGAAGAGCTATTTAAAGCCCGCAAGCTCGATTCCCTCGGCGTCCTTGCCGGCGGAATAGCCCATGACTTCAACAATCTTCTCCTCGGAATACTCGGAAACGTGTCTATCGCCAAGACCGAGCTTCAATCCGGAAAAACGGCTCTCAAAGAGCTCGACCGGATCGAAAAGGCCGCTATCAAGGCGAAGGGCCTCGCGAAGCTGATACTTACTTTCTCAAAGGGAGGAGAGCCGATAAGGGAGACCTCTCAAATAGAAGACATCTTGAGGAGTTCAGCCGAACTTACCCTCAAGGGTTCGAACGCAAGGTGCGAATTCAAACTGAGCGAAAACCTGTGGGCCGCCGACGTTGACGAGAGCCAGATAGCCCAGGTCTTCAATAATATTCTGCTTAACGCCGCTCACTCCATGCCCAGCGGCGGACTCATCTCCGTCGAGGCGGCGAATTTCACTTCAATCGGCGACGGCCCCCTTCCCATTAAAGAAGGGAACTATGTCCGCGTGTCGATAAGGGACGAGGGGTGCGGCATATCCGAGAAGGATATCGGAAGGATATTCGATCCTTTCTTTACCACTAAGCAGAAGGCGAGCGGCCTTGGGCTTTCGCTGACGTATTCCATAGTCAGGAAGCATGACGGCTACATATGCGCGGAATCGGAATTGGGGAAGGGGTCGGTCTTCTACGTTTATCTTCCGGCCGTCAAAAAGGACAGCCTGATCGACAAACCCACGAAGACGGCGTTGCTCGGAGGCAGGATACTGGTCATGGACGACGAGGAACTGGTCAGGGACGTAATGGGCTCGATGCTCCGCAATCTCGGCCATGAAGCGGTCTTTGCCATGAACGGAGCCGAGGCGGTGGACCTTTTCAGGAATGCGAAGGAGGCAGGGAAGCCTTTCGATGCGGTCATACTCGACCTCACCCTGCCTGGCGACGCGGGAGGGAATGAGACGATGAAAAAACTTCTCAAGATAGACCCGTCCATTAGAGGAATCGTCTCAAGCGGTTACTCCAAGGACCCTGTAATGTCCGGCTTCAGAAAATACGGCTTTAAGGCGGCCATTGCAAAGCCTTTCCGTGTTTCGGAATTTTCAACCGTCATTAAAAATGTGCTTGCGGATGAGGCATGAATAGCATAATATCTGGGATTAAACCTTGATGGAACCACTTATCGACGATACCGGCAGTCAGGACGCTCAGGAAGAAAAACCGAATTTCTTCAAAAAGGCCGTCCGGGCTGTGCTCGGCGCCCCCAAGTCTTTCAGGGATCCGAACATCTTCCACAAGATGGCCCTTATCCCGATACTTGCATGGGTAGGGCTCGGGGCCGATGGCCTTTCGTCCTCGGCCTATGGCCCTGAAGAGGCTTTCAGGGCGCTCGGATCCCACACATATCTTGCGCTCCTCCTCGCCCTCGCGACCGCATTGACGGTATTCATAATCTCATACGCCTACTCGCGAATAATAGAGCACTTTCCATACGGCGGCGGCGGATACATCGTCGCCACGCATATGCTCGGTGAAAAGGCCGGGGTAGTATCGGGCAGCGCCCTCCTCGTAGACTACGTCCTTACGATAACGGTTTCCATCGTCTCATGCGCGGACGCCGTCTTCAGCTTCCTGCCCCTTCATTTCCAGAGCCTGAAGTTCCCCTTCTCCCTTTCTCTGATAATTCTTCTCATCATCCTCAATATCAGGGGGGTGAAGGAATCGATATCCATCCTCGCACCCATATTCGTTACGTTCATCCTCACCCACGCCATAATGCTCTCCTACGCTATCGGCGCGCACTATGGCAACTCCGGAGTCATGGTAAGCAACTTCCGGACAGGCCTCAATCATGACCTCAAGACCATGGGGTTTTTCGGGATAGCGGCTCTCCTTCTGCACGCGTACTCCCTCGGAGGAGGCACTTACACGGGTATAGAGGCGGTCTCCAACGGGCTCCAGATAATGCGCGAGCCGAGGGTGCAGACCGGGAAGCGTACCATGCTCTACATGGCCACGTCCCTTGCCTTTACCGCCGGGGCGCTATGCGTAGCCTACCTCCTTATAGGGGTCAGGCCCGAAGAAGGGCGCACCCTCAACGCCGTGCTTGCCGACTCGCTTTTCGGCCACTGGCCCGCCGGCAACCTTATCTCGTTCATAACGATATTGTCCGAAGGCGCGCTCCTGCTCGTCGCGGGGCAGACCGGTTTCGTCGATGGGCCAAGGGTCATGTCGAACATGGCCATAGACTCATGGCTCCCTCATCGCTTCGCGGCCCTATCCGAGCGTTTGAGCATGCAAAACGGAGTAATCCTCATGGGGGCGGCCGCGATAGCCGTCCTGTTCTATACGCACGGCTCGCTCTCCACCCTCGTGCTGATGTACTCCATAAACGTCTTCCTGACGTTCTCCCTTTCCGAACTCGGCATGTCGCACTTCTACATCTCGCACCGCCACGAGGACAATCAGTGGCTACGGCACCTGAGCATCCATCTTATCGGGCTCGTTCTCTGCGCCACCATACTTACCGTCACCACCATAGAGAAATTCGCCGAGGGCGGATGGATAACTCTTCTCGTTACGGCCATAGTCATAGGAGGATGCTACTGGGTTCGCGGCCATTACCGGAAAGTGCATCAGGGCATCCTGAAGCTCGATGAAATGCTCGTGAACCTGCCGGTTTTCGGCCCCGAGAACACGGCCTCTCTCAACCATGACGACATGACCGCCATTCAGCTCGTTTCCGGATATAACGGCTTCGGGGTGCATACGCTGCTCTCGGCGCTCACGAACTTTCCGCAGACCAAGCAGGTGGTCTTCGCCTCTGTCGCCGTAATAGATTCGGGCTCATTCAAGGGCGCGCATGAGCTGAACGCCCTTGAAGAGTCGGTCAAGGAGTCACTCCAGAAATACGTCGAGCTCGCCAGGAAGCTCGGGTTCCCGGCCGACTACCGGATGAACGTCGGAACGGACGTGGTGGAAAGCGCCGAGCGCCTGTGCAAGGATATCGCGAAGGAATTCCCCAGATCGACGGTCTTTACCGGACAGTTGACGTTCAGGCTCGAAAAGTTCTATCACAAGATGCTGCATAACGAGACGGCTTTCGCCATACAGAGGCGTTTGCAATGGAGCGGGATAACGACGGTAATACTGCCGATAAGGGTCAAGATCTGAGCGCGCGAAGAACGGCCGTTCTTTCGAGGACAGGCCCTCTTCAGAGTCCAAGCCCGCGTTTTACGCTCTCCGCCAGCCTCAAGATCATCTCTTCCGCCGTTGCGAACCCCGCCCTGCCGATATCGATCGCGACGTGATAATTCCGCGCATCCGTCCAGTCCGCGCCGGTCATGGCCCGGATAAAATTGCTTCTTTCGCGGTCCATCTCATCTACGAGCGAAACGGCGTCTTCCATCGCGGGGATCTTATACATTTCCATCGCCCTTCTGATCCTGAAATCCTTCGGCGCATGGATGAAGACGTTGGCGACTCCGGGCCGCTCCTTCAGCACATGAAAGCCGCAGCGGCCGACTATGACTGCATTGTGCATGTCAGCCATCTCGTTGATGATCATGGCCTCGGCGTCGAAAAGGTCCCTGTCATAGACGGGGCGCATGGCGGGAGGCACATAGCCGGCCTCGGGAATACCCCCTGAAAAGGCGTTGAAAAAATTTTCCCAGAAGCCGCCGACCCTTTCCTCTCTGCCTGAAAGGGCCTCTTCCTCCTGACCGAGATATCGGGCCGCCTTCGAAAGTATTTCCCTGTCGATATATTTGTAACCGAGCCTTTTCGCCACAGCCTGGCCGATGTACGCGCCTCCGCTTCCAAATTGTCTTGAGATTGTGACGAGTATGCATGGGATGTCTGCCATGGGCGCTTCCTGTATCGACGTGCACAGCCCCTCCGGGGCGCATCATGAAAAAATCGGCGACGCCGGTGCGCGGAAAAGCCGCGTTGCTGAAAGCGTTGAAAAGAACAAAAAACAATCCTCCTCGCGGCAAGCCGTGGGTTATCGAAACCTCTATAAGGAAGTCGCAGCGCGCGCTACGGAGAATTGACCCTGAAAAATTAAAGAAGGGCCGACACCGCCGGCCCTTCTCCTCAGGTTTCCGGGGCGTCTTAGAAGAACGGATGGAACTGGAGCGAGTATGTCACCCTGCGCTTCCCGGGGATCTTCAGCTTTTCCTCGACCCAGTGAGTCGAACCGCCCACTATCTTCCATGAGCCGCTCTTTTTGGTAAGGTAATGCGGCTGCATCTGCCAGCTGTCGACAACGACGTAATCGGTGGCTCCTTTGGGAAGGCCGAAAAGGACCCCGGTGCACGTAATAGCCGCCTCCGTGCCCTGCACTGTCAACTCGCTGAAGTTATGCACCGAATAGAGTTTTTCGAACTTCGCCAGCTGCTCGGACCAGAGGTACCTGAGCTCGGACTTATCGGCGTGCTGATAATCGTAGTCCGGAGCGTAATAGCTCATTATAGCGCCAAGGTCCTTTTTCGCCAGCGCGCCTTCAAGCCCATCGTACATCGCCATGATGTCTTTCACGTCCTGGGGAGTTGCGTGTATCTCGTTCGGAGGGGGAAGATTTATATGCGCTTCCGCATGAGCCTTTACAGCGCCGCCCAACGCTAAAAAAGCCATGGCCAGGAATGCTACCAACAGTCTAAACTTCATCTCGATGCCTCCTTTTATTTTTTATTTTGCCACACCTTGTCGCAGATCGGCTTAACCAAGTATTGTGGGCAAATCGCGCTTTGTCAAGGCAAGGGCTTAATTAATGTGATTTTTGCGGGCATATCCTGGACGGATGAGCCGCGCTGCCTCAGGGAGGGCAGGCATCATCCGTTCCAGCAGCCGGGGAATTAACCCTAAAAGATTAGAAACGGATTTCTTGCTTAATTCCACTACCCTGATAGAATTTTAGACCGAGAGATGGCCTGAAGAGCAAGCCTGGAGGTTCTTATGAAAGGCCGCCTGACGGAGGAACTCCTTAAGCATATCAACGGAAAGTTCTCGGCCGAACTCGGCATAGACCTCTCCAGGCCGGATTCAGGGAGCATATTCAGATGGTTCCTGGCCGCCAAATTATTCGGCGCCAGGATATCATCCGGGATTGCGGCAAAGACCTACCTCGAATTCGAGAAATGCGGAGCGGTCACGCCGGAGGCGATACTCGACGCAGGATGGGACGGGCTCGTGAGGATCCTCGACAACGGCGGATACGCGAGATACGACTTCTCCACTGCCACAAAGCTTCTCGAAATAATGAGCTGCCTTGAAAAGGATTACGGGGGCAGCCTTAACCGGCTCCATGAAAAGGCAAAGGACGAAAAAGACCTCGAACGCCGGCTGAAAGGCCTCGGCAAGGGCATTGGCGACGTAACGGTCAACATATTTCTCCGCGAACTCCGTCCTGTCTGGGAAAAGGCCCGTCCAGGGATCTCGGGCCTCGCTCTCGCCGCCGGCCAGGACCTCGGCCTCGTACAGGCGGACGAAGACCCGCTTCCGGCGCTTGAGAAATACTGGAAAAACAACATGGTCGCCGGAAAGGATTTTTGCGACTTCGAGGCAGCGCTTATAAGGCTCGGCAAGGATTATTGCAGAAAAGGCAGACGCGGCGTTTGCCCCCTGGGTGCCTGGCACAAGCCACGAGAGCAATGTTGAAGGGAACCGGGCCGTCTATCCCTGCCCGCTCCTGCATGGCACTTATCCCGGCAGGGCGCGCAGGGGCCTGACTAACTTTTCGAGGCTGGGGACTCTTCGGCCGCCGTTGAAGCAGGCAGCGGGGCGTCCATTGCGGGGTCTACCCATTGTGGCGGAAGTTGCCTGCGCGGCTTGACTCCTAATTCCTTGAGCATCTCGGCCTGGCGTATGAGATTGCCCTTGCCTTCACTGAATTTGCTGCGGGCTTCGTCATAGCTTTCCTGGGCCTGCTGAATGCGCTCTCCCACCTTCTGGAGATCTGCGACGAAGCCGGCGAGTTTATCGTATAGCTCGGCGCCGCGGTCGGATATCTCCTTCGCATTACGGCTCAAATCCTCCTGCCTCCAGAGATAAGCCACAGTACGGATGACAAATAATAGAGTGCTCGGGCTGACGAGAAGGACGTTTTTGTCCCAGGCATGCTGGAAAAGCTCCTGGTCGTTTGTCACGGAGAGCATGAAGGCAGGCTCCAGCGGAATGAACATGATTACGAAGTCCAGCGATTTAAGGCCGTAAAGCGACTGATAGTTTTTCTCGGAAAGTCCCTTTATGTGAGATCGGATCGAGGTCAGATGCCTCTTGAGCGCGGCCGCACGCTCCCCGTCGCTTTCAGCGGAGGCGAAAGCCCTGTAGTCAGGCAGCGTCATCTTGGAGTCCACCACAAGATGACGATCACCCGGCAGGTGGATGACCACGTCCGGGATTACATGCGATTGCCCGTCTTCGCTTTTAATCCGGTCCTGACGTTTGTAATGCTGCCCCTGGATCAGGCCCGCCCTGTCGAGCACGTCATCAAGGATTATCTCTCCCCAGTTGCCCTGGGCCTTGCGGTCGCCCTTGAGCGCCAGCGCGAGATTTTGCGCGTCCTGGCTCAAGGCATTGTTGAGCTGGATCAGTTGCCTTACCTGTTCTGAAAGCGCCACGCGGTCTTTGGCTTCCCTGTCGTAGACGTCCTCGATTCTCGACTTGAACTCGGTCAACTGCTGTTTAATGGGATTGATAAGCTGGCCGATGTTCGTTTGATTCTGGTCTGTGAATCTTTTGCTTTTCTCGTCAAGGATTTCGCTTGCGACCGCTTTGAACTGGTTGCTCAACTGCTCTCGCGCCTCTTCGCGCGCCTCTTTAAGCATGGCAAGTTTTTCTTGAGACTGGGTGCGCTCTTTTTCATACACGGCATTCAGTTCGGCGATTCTGGCCTTTAATTCGGCCTGATCGCGCAAAAGGCCGTCGCGCTCGACCGAAAGCCCCCTGTTCGCGTTCTCAAGCTCGGCCATCTGCCTCTGCCGGGCCTCTACGTCGGAGCAGAGCCGGCCATTGGCCTCTCTTAGATTCGAGAGGTCCTTCAGCTCCGCCCTGATCTCTTTTATTTCAGCCCCCTTCTGATCGAGCTCACGCCAGCGTTCGCCCGCGACCGCTTCGACGCTCTTCCACCTTCCCTCCGCTTCAGCGAGTTTTCCCGCAAAAAAAGCGCCGAGACGCGCCCTGGCATAGAGCCAGGCCGCAAGGCCTCCGGCCGCCGCGCCTATGGCTATATAGAAAACAGCCTCCATGCGCATAAATATAACATCCCGGTGCGGCGTTTTCTATACAAATCACTTTTAGCATTGAACCCCTCTCCTCAAAAACGCGGGAGATACTTGACAAAGCATTAAATCCGCAAAATACTTTCTTTACCGGCGGACAGCGAAGCTGTTGATTCTGGCGATGCCGGGTCAAAAGGAGAGCGGATGCAAGACCTTTTCATGAAGGTTTTCCCGGGCATAAGCCAGATGGAAAACATACACCCGCTCATCGTCCACTTCCCGATAGCGCTCCTGAACGCTTTTTTCATATTGGAACTCCTGGGCTTCATCCTCAAAAATGAAGACCTCATGTCGTCGGCCACATGGGCGCTCTACCTTGGCGCAATCGGGGCGGCCGCGGCAGTCGCGGCCGGTCTCAGGGCGGCGGATACGGCGCCGCATACCGAGGAAGAACACGCCATAATGGCGATTCATCGCGACTTCGGTTTAGCCGTGCTTTCGCTGGCGGTCATCCTTTCCGCCTGGCGGATACGGGTGAAAAGCAGATTCCACTTCAAATGGCATGTCTTGCATCTCATCCTCGCATTCATAACAATAACGGTGATGGCCTTGGGCGCCGATCGCGGGGGCTTGATGGTCTATAAATACGGCGTGAGCGTGAGGGCTGTTCCCGTTAAAGGTCACATCCATCACGGGATATTCGGCGATCCGCACGAGGAAGGGCACGACGAGGACCATCACCCAATGGAAGGCATGGACACGCCGAGAAACGGTCAGGCCCTATCTCTCGGTCACTATTGGAGAGGCGTTTCCGTCAAAGGTGTTTACCCTTATGGCGAGAGAAAAGAGATAGGGATAGGTGTCCCTTAGATGCCCCATGTACCCGAACCACGAGACGGCAAGGGCCGCGTAAACCCTTTTTATGTCGCCCCTCAGATGGCTCAAGTCGGATTCGGGAAGCGAGCCGAAATCCTTCCTGTGGACAAGCTCCTCGGTCAGATGATGCACGGCCCAGAGGAGATCGGTAAACGACTCATGCTCGATAAGCATCGGATTTTCGAGCAGCCTTAAAATGAGGTCTCTTTTCCTCACAAGATAGCTTCTCAGCCCTTCGAGATCCATGCTTTTCACGTCCACCCGGTAATCGTGGGCTTTGAGGGCTTCTATCAGGGCGCTCAATTCCCTTCCGCCTTCCTTCAAGCTCATGACCGGCTCTTTCCTCATCCTTTCGAGGTCATGATCGTGCCTTATCAGTTCGGAAAGCAGCTCCGTGCCGGCTTCGCTGAAGAAGACCCCGATGACGATATTCATCTTCTCGAGCCTTTCACCCGTCTCCCTGGCCGTCAGCAGACGGTGGATTATGAGAGTGACCAGGAGGACCTCGATGGGCAGGAACGCGAGGTCGGTAAGCAGGTGAGAGAAGATATGCAGCGAATCTTTGAATATTGCATAGTGGACGGCATAGAAAAAAACGGAGGCCGCCACGAGGACTGCGCCCGCGGCAAGCTGCCATCTGGCAAAAGAGATCTTCATCGATAAAGGTTCCCCCATCCAGCGTCGACCGACAGAGAAGAGATGAGATGATATGATTTTTTACCATCCGAGACAAGAGAAAAAACCGTGGATATCCCCCGGATTCGATGACCGGAAAGAATGCCGCCCTTTCGAGGCATTATCCTTTCTTTAAAGAGCTTCCCATATCCTCAAAAATATCCGACAGGGCCGCCCTGAGCTTCTGCAGGTGGTCCATGACCTCATGCGATTTGGAATCTATCTCGCGCAAATGGCCGCGTATCTCGACAAGCTCTCCGCCTTCCGCGGTAGAGGTCATCTCATGGCAAAGCATGGCGTGTTGCGTGATGTGGTCGAGGGTATCATGGAGACCGGCGATGTCGGAGGCTATATGGACGATCTCTCTCAACCTCTTTTCCCTTTCAAAATACGGCTTGACGAGAAAACTGTATACTATCGCCGCAAGCATCGCGAGTATAAGGAAGAGCTGGACGGAGACGCTCTCCAGCGTCGGGTATATGCCGAGAAAGCCTATGGTCGGGATCGCCTTGAGCGGAGTGGTCGACACCCAACCCGACTCCTGGAGTTCAAGCACCCCCTTGCCGGCGAACGTGAAGGCAAGATAGTAAAGAAGCGTGCTCGTTACCGCGAAGAACGGCGCAAGCGGTATCTTGACGGCGCCATAACGGAAAACAAGGAATATCCCGGCGAGCAGCACCATGCCTATGCCGAGGCCGCCCAGAAGATAGCCCGCCCCGCCTCCGGCGGAGGAGTAGAGGGCCTGATAGAAAAGCACGGTCTCGGCCCCTTCCCTGAAGACCGCGAGAAAGGCGGCGAAGGCCAGGGTGTATGACCTGCCCGAGTCGAGAGCGCCTTCGACCTGTGATTTGATAAACCTCTGCCACTTGACGACCTGCACCTTGCCTATCAGCCAGTAGCTCACATAAAAAAGCACTATGGTGGCGAAGACGAGGGTAACGCCTTCAAGGGTGGATTTGCTCGCCCCCGAGGCCGAGAAGAAGAGATTGAAGACGACGGCCATGACAAGGCTCGCCGCAAGCGCTATGCCGCCCCCCGCATATATCATCTTTACGCGATCCTTCCTCCCGATCTTGATGAGATACGCGGATAGCGCGCTTATGATGAGTATCGCCTCGAACCCTTCCCTCAGGATGACTATCATGGCGTTTATGAGAAGCGCGAATCCAGCCTGCCCTTTCTGCTGCTCGAGCGCCATGACCTGGAAGCCGAGCTTGCCGTAGAGTTCGTCGATGTCGCTCCTCATGACCGCGGGAGGGCCGCCGGCGCTTATTTCGCCCGTTATCTTTATGAAAATATTCTCTATCTCGGACATCTTTGCAGGCGACCTGGCCTCTATGGCGGACTCGAGGCCCTCTCCCTCAAAGTCTATGTTATACGCCTGCTGCGCATACGAGAGCGCGGCGTCCTTATCTCCGGCAAGATAGCTCTTATATGAGCTTTCGAGGTTGGAATGTATCTGTTTTTCTATTTGAGGTGGGCCTATCGGGCTTTCCTCAGCCCTGGCCGACAGGCCGGGCAACAGGAGAAAAAAGGCTGAAATGACGACGATTAACGGCAGTACCTTTCGCATGGCAACTCCTTTATGATAATGAAAATCATTTTCATAACTATAATGAAGCAAAAAAAGGCCCCTGTCAAGCCTTTTTCATGGGAAAAACGTCCGCAGCGGCGCGGCTTTCCTGTGGGATTGTCGATATGGATGGCCTTGATGCCCCGGGGCTTGCGCCCGAACACCCGGAAAAAATCAAAAGGGGCGGTGAGCCCCTTTTGTCATGAAGCGCCCTGTTCAGAGGAAGACTTCTACATTATGTTGACGGCAAAGGCGACAAGCCTTTCGCCCGCGGCCCTTATTCCGCGGCTTTCGCCCTGTTCGACGATTATCATATTGCCGGCCTTTACCTCCACCTCTTTTCCTTCCACCGTCATTACGCCCCTGCCGCTCACGACGTAGAATATCCCGAGACCGCTCGCGTGGGGCGGGATGGCCTGCCCCGGCTCCATGCAGATCAGGGGCACCTTGTAATTCGGCTTTACGCGCAATATCCGCGGCATGAACTCTTTGGCAAAACCGGTTCTCTCATCGATATCTATAAGCTCCATGTATCCTCCTCACGATATTTTTTCGATAAAAAATGCCATGCCTGATTTGCCTCATTATTTTCATACCACAAAAACATGGCCCTTCCAACTAAAAATGATTGAATGATTTTTTACAAACCATGAAAAAAATCTGGACAATGATTCCGAAAAATAGTAATGTGTGCGGCATAAAAAAGTAATAATGTCGGCGCAGGCAAACGAGATTGAAAAGGCCGCCTTCCCGGCGATGCGCATCGCTTGCAAGGCGTTCAATCTTTGCACCAATTCGTCGAATGATAACGCAAAAGGGTTAACGGACAAAAGACTATAAAATTTAAAATCGAGATAAATCAACTGGTTTCGTTTTGGCATAAGATTTGCTGATTATCATAGATGCATGAAGACTGCTTTTTAAAAAACACAAAAAGGAGGAGTTTATGAAAAGGATTCTTGGGATTGGAGTTGTGGCTCTGAGCGTCGCGTTTATGGCAGGATCGTCTTTCGCCGCGGTTGACGCTGCCGCCCTGTATAAGGCAAAGTGCTCTCCGTGCCACGGTGCGGAAGGGGTAGGAACCGCCATGGCTCCGGCTCACAGGGGTAATAAATTCATAAAGGACAGCACCCCGGCTCAGATTACCGCCGTCATCAGGAACGGCCGCGAAGGGGCCGCGAAGCACTACAAGCAGTTCCCGATCGGAATGCCGGCGCAGAAGTCCCTGTCCGATGAGCAGGTAGCAGCCCTGGTCGCCTACTTGAAAACTCTCGCAGCAAAGTAAAAAGAAGCTTCTTGATTCAATAAAAAAGGCCGGGCATGCCCGGCCTTTTTGTATTTCAAGAGCCGTTCTTTCGGCCCGCACCGTCCACAACTCGATACGAACGAGTGATATACCGGCTTCTTATCGAGACAGCTTATAAAAAGGGCACATTCAGATTACGCGAGGGTTTCGGCCCGGCAAGAAGGACTTCACCGGCGAAATCGACGGAAGATGTCAGGTGAAAGGTCTTGTCGCGCCTTTGCCTCAAAACGGCCCTTACGGCCTATCCGGGGAAGTTCATGTTCCGGCACGGCCCTTTCATCATGACGTTAAGCTTAAGGACCAGGGAATCGAGATCGCGGAGCTTTCTCCAACGCGTTTCTTCGTCCGTTGCCGCCCGTATCTCTTCCGAAAGCGTGAATATCTCTCTTTTAAGCTCAACCTCCGGCGGAAGCACTCCGGCGTTTTTCAATATCTTGAAGGGCATCCTGAGCTCCGCCGGCGTTGAGGCGTCGCAATCGAGATCAACAGGCTTTCCCCTTCCGGGAAGATTATCGAATTCCCCGGCTTCCATCGCCTCCTTTATCCTTTCCTCGGCCATCTTATTGAAGACATCCATAAATCTTACCTTATCGAGCTTACGACCTCATCGACGTGACCTTTGGCCTTTACGTTCCTCCATACCCTGCCAACCGAACCGTCCGGCTCTATGATAAACGTAGACCTAAGGATGCCTTTGAATGTCCTGCCGTAAAGCTTCTTTTCTCCGTAAGCGCCGTAGGCTCTGGCAACCGATTTGTCGGGATCGCTAAGAAGCGGAAAAGCCAGGCCGTGCTTCGCCCGAAAGTTGCCGTGGGAACTCAATCCATCGGGACTTAACCCTATTACGGTCATCCCGGCCCCTGAGAGCCTTGCCATGTTATCCCTGAAATCGCACGCCTCCTGAGTGCATCCATGCGTATTGTCCTTCGGATAGAAATAAAGCACCACCCTTTTACCCTTATAATCACTCAGAGAGAATATCCGTTCGCGGCCCTCTGCGTCTATACCCTTCAGCGCAAAATCAGGCGCGATGTCGCCTTCGTTTATCATGCGCGGCCTCCGGTAAACAGATTGGAATCCCGTCTTGCGCTGAGCGTCAATCTTGCGTGTCCTCAGTCTCCATCAGCTTTTGGGCCTTGACGACGAGCCCTTTCAATGCCGACCGGTCATTCTCATTCATGAACGTAAACATTATGCCATACCAGTATATGCCGGCGTTAGCCTGCTTCATCTGCGTGTGCCATCGCACGGAGCCTTCCGCCTTGAGCGCCGGAACGTGCTTTCCCACGGAAAATTCGAGCGTAAGCCTCTCGCCGCCTGAACACTCCGCGCCGGTGCG
>JAKAIQ010000016.1:13718-15822 GCA_021825035.1 Deltaproteobacteria bacterium
GCCTCGCTTATATTTATCAGGAAACCTTCATGCCGGGCGTTGTTCGCCGAAAATGTCACCGGTATGTATACGGGGATCCGTCCCTTCCTGATCCATTCAGCGGTTTTTTCCCCGGGGGAAAGGATCCTGTTTATGTTGATAATCAGATGCTCATGCGGCAGTTCCTTCTGCAAGAATCCCGCGGCGCCGAGCTTCTTGAGCGAACGCATTACCCTGGTAGGCTCATCGATGCTCGTTATCATCAGCACGGAGAACGCGCCCTTTCGGCCGTTTTCATTCAGCCACCTGAGAACGCCGAAACCATCGACATCCGGCATCTCAAGATCGAGTATCAGAAGGTCTATCCCGCCGGAATCCTTTTTTATCTTTTCTATGGCTTCTCGGCCGTTCTTTACGGAGCTTACGCTGTAGCCCGAATCCGTCAGCATCTCGCTCATGGATACCCTGAAAAAAAGGTTATCGTCTACTATAAGAATATTCCGCGGTCTGTCCTGCATAAAGTCCCTTTCAACGCTGCCGCCAACCAACGTAATCTTATAATACTTTTAACGACTTGTCACTTTTTTCCGGCCGCCAGGCCGCCCGATCAACGGCGTTGTAAACCGCGCCCCGATCTGGTATCTTCGATAAATGCGCATGAACGTAAGGATTTATTACAAGGATTTATTACGAGGATACGGATTGTGGCGGAGTGGTTTATTATGCCAACCATCTCAGATACTTTGAACGCGCAAGGACAGAGTATTTAAGGGCGTGCGGGATATCGCCTTCGGCGCTCCTTGAAAAAGGGATGCTTTTTGTGGTTAAAAAAGTTGAAGTTGAATATCTTGCCCCGGCCCGCTACGACGACCTGCTCGTTGTCGAAACCGAAGTTGCAGCGATATCGAAGGCGAGCGTCACATTCGAGCAGACAATAGGAAAAGACGGTTTGCCGAACCGGATTGCAAGGGGAACCATGGCGCTCGTGCTGGTGGACGGGAAAGGAAAACCCTCAAGAATACCTGAAGAATTTAAGGCCGCGCTTATCGGCGGCCGCTGACCCGCTCTCCTTCGTCTCTGCGCATAGCGGCTCCCGCTTTTTTCTTCAGGATCGCTTAACGCCGCGTCGCCATGGCAACCAGTTACCGGGGAAGTTTCGGCGCCTCAGTCTCATTCAGGCTAATATCGGTAAGGCTCCTTATGAATTCGGCAAGGTCGGATTTCTCAGCCGCGCCGAGATGGAGCGGCATTATAAGCGGGTCCTGATCCGGGTCATTATGATTCCCGCCCCTATCGTAATGCTCGATTATATCCTTAATCGACGAAAAGGCCCCGTCGTGCGTCAGGTACGCGAATGTCGCGGAATTATAGAGGGACGGGGTCTTGAATTTTTTTCTGTCGGACGGATCTTTAGTGACGTCGAATCTTCCCAGGTCTTCCTTCAGCGGCCCGACCTGAGGCGTTCCTATGTCGTGAAAACCGTTGTCGGTCAAAAGCGGCGGGGTATGGCACGTGGCGCACGCCGCTTTTCCGCGAAAGAGCTCGAACCCGCGCCTTGCCGCCGGCGAAAGCGCGGTCTTGTCTCCTCTGAGGTAGCGCTGGAACGGGGAGCCGTACGCCACAAGCGTCCTCTGATATGACGCTATGGCTTTTGCGATGTTTTCGCGCGTGGCGCCTGCGCCGAACACTTTTTTGAACTGCCTCCTGTATTCGGGAATGCCGTTAAGTTTTCTTACGACTTCATCCATGTCCGCGGCCATTTCCCCCGGATTGCTGATCGGGCCGATATGCCCTTGCAGCGCCCCGGTCTGCTCTTCCAGCGACGATGCCCGGCCATCCCAGAAAAGCGAGGTGTAGTAGCCGGCGTTTATCCACGACGGCGCCCAGCGGCCGAGTTCCCCGCCGTGGCCAAAGGCCCTTGGCGTGGGCCCTCCGCCGCCGCGATGGAACTGATGGCAGTTTTCACAGCTCATGGAATTGTTCTTTGACAAACGGATATCGAAAATAAGCTGCTTGCCGAGAAACGCCTTGGCCCCGGACTGCGGGTTGTCGGCCGGAACCGGGACGGACGGAAGCTTCCAGCCGCTCAGGTCCTCTCCGTGACCGACTACTGGGAACAAAAACA
>JAKAIQ010000233.1 GCA_021825035.1 Deltaproteobacteria bacterium
TGAAAAAAACCGATAAAAAGGAGAATACAAAAGCAGCCTGACCCATCTAACGGGAGGTATCTCATGAAGGAGCTGATCGAGTATATCGCGAAGGCGCTCGTGGATCATCCGGAGCAGGTTAAGGTGGCTGAAATAGTGGGTGAGAAGACTTCCGTCATCGAGCTTTCCGTGGCGAAGGAAGATCTCGGGAAAGTAATCGGCAAGCAGGGCAAGACGGCCAGGGCGATAAGGACCATACTGACAGCTGCTTCAACAAAACTTAAGAAGCGTTCAGTTCTTGAGATAATTGAGTAAGGATACGCTCCCTATAGGCAAGATAACAGGCGTGCATGGCGTCAAGGGCGAAATTAAGGTGCATCCGTATGGCGATATCGAAGGCCTTGTGTGGGATGCCATTTATATCGCAGGCAAAGAGGGCGCGTATGCCGTCAGCAGGGTGCGGCGGCATAAGGGTATTTACATTGTAGAACTCGAAGGCATTTCTACAAGGGAAGACGCCGATGCTCTGGCCGGACGTGAGGTGTTGGTGCCGAAAGAAAAACTGGCTGAGCCGGCTGAAGGTGAGTATTATTATTTCGAGCTAATCGGTATGGAAGTATGGACGGATGGTGGCAGGCATTTGGGCGCCATCGTAAATATAATCGCCACAGGCAGTAATGATGTTCTGGAGATAAAAGGCCCGCTCGGTGAAGTCCTCGTGCCGGCGACAAAAGACTCGGTCCTTGAGGTCTCCATTGAGAAGAAAAGGGTTACAGTGCATCTCCTTCAAGGCCTGCTCGGGGAGAATGATGAGGTTTGACGTACTCACACTTTTTCCCGCTTTTTTTATCTCGCCGCTCGAACATGGCATTTTGGGTAAGGCTGTAGCGAAAGGGCTTTTAACGATAAATACCGTCAACATCAGGGATTTTGCTCTTGACAGACACAGAACCACCGATGACTACCCTTACGGCGGGGGACACGGCATGGTCATGAAGGTGGAGCCCATCATGCGGGCTATCGACTCGATACGCTCCGAAGGGGGGGCATCGAAGGTGGTGCTTATGACGCCGCAGGGTATGCAATTTAACCAGAAGACCGCCATGGAACTGGCGACGTTTGAGCACCTGATTATAATATGCGGCAGATACGAGGGGGTCGATGAAAGGGTAAGAAATTACGTCGATAAAGAGCTTTCGGTCGGGGATTATGTGATGACCGGAGGGGAAGTGCCTGCTCTGGCGGTTATAGATGCCGTAGGAAGGCTCAAACCTGGCGTTATTGGTTGTGCCGATGCGGCCAAGCATGATTCTTTCTCAAACGGGCTTCTCGAATATCCGCAGTATACAAGGCCGGAGGAGTATGAAGGGCTGAAAGTGCCGGATGTGCTGACTTCAGGAAATCATGGAGAGATAGAAAAGTGGAGGAAGTCGCAGAGCCTTATTAGGACATACGACAGAAGGCCGGATCTTCTTCAAGGCGCTCAGCTTACTGACGCCGAAAAGTCGGTTATCGAGGATTTTAAGACCGGCAGGAAATAAAATAGCGTAGCTAAATTTTTCCGTGAATAACGACGCGAATAAAATGAAAAGTTGAATGGAGGTAGTATGGGCGTAATGCAGGACGTTGAAAAAAGTTATCTCAGGACCGACCTGCCGGATCTTAAATCCGGCGATACTGTTATCGTAAAGGTCAGGATAAAAGAGGGCGACAAGGAAAGGCTTCAGCCATTCGAGGGTATCATTACCAAGATGCGTGGCAGCGGCCTCAAATCCACATTTACCGTCAGAAAGATCTCTTATGGCATCGGCGTTGAGAGGATATTCCCGAAGCATTCCCCTTCAATAGATTCGGTCAAGGTCTTGAGCAGGGGAAAGGTCAGAAGAGCGAAGCTTTACTATCTGAAGAACCTCAAAGGCAAGGCTGCCAGGGTCAAGACAAAGAGATAACCTTGAAGATTCTCTCTTAGGCCGTCCGGTATCTTCAAGATGAAGAAATTATTTTGAGTCTCGAGAAGCCGTTCATTTGCCGGCAGGTTCCGGTCCCGGCCGCGGATTGCGAGCGTGTCCGGCAGGCTCATTGTTGGGAGTGCAGTAAATCCGGTCACGTGAGTCCCGACGGTCGGACGTCATACCTTTCAAGGTCATCGGTTACGCCTTGCGTTGGGCGCATTTTAATGTTTTTAAGGGCAATTCCCCGCCCTTGCGGCGCTACTCCCTTATAGAAGTTTTTGATACCCCGCAGCTCGCTGCGGGGAGGTTCATTTCCCGCATAAGTTGGCCAGGCCAGTGCCCATGGATTTTTATGAAAAAGATGCCCTGGCAAAGGGGTTCAAGGCTGTAGCAGGAATAGACGAGGCCGGCCGCGGCCCACTTGCCGGTCCCGTAGTCGCAGCCGCCGTCATTTTTTTTTCTATACCGCCGGAAGAACTCGGGATAAGGGATTCGAAGACATTGTCCCCCTCAAAGCGCGAATTTCTGGCATTTGAAATCCACAAAAAAGCGGCTGGCGTTGGAATAGGGATTGTATGGCCGGATGAAATAGATGCAATCAATATCCATAGGGCCACTCTTAAGGCCATGAAATTGTCAGTTGCCTCGCTTGAAATTCCTCCTGATTTGCTTTTAATCGACGGATCTTTTCCAATCGATTCGCAGCTGTGTCAGAGGCCGATAGTGTCGGGGGATTCCTTGAGCGTAAGCATCGCAGCCGCCTCTATTATCGCCAAGACTACGCGCGACAAAATCATGGATGCCTATCACCTGATCTTCCCGCAATACAATTTTCCAAGCAATAAAGGCTATGGCACGAAGGAGCACATTGACGCGCTCCGGACTTACGGCTTATCGGGGATACACAGAAAGTCGTTTAGAAGAGTTAAAGAATGACATCCATGGCGGGCTAACGTGCCTCACAATATATCGATGGGAAAAAGGGGTGAAGATGAGGCCCTGAGAATTCTCAAGAAGAACGGTTACCGGATCCTTGAAAGAAATTACAGGTGCCGCCATGGCGAGGTGGATATCATAGCGGAGGACCGGGGGGCGATAGTATTTGTCGAGGTAAAGACGCGGGGGAGCGACCGGTTCGGCCCTCCGGAACAGAGCGTCGATTTGAGAAAACAGAGGCACATAATAAGCGTATCGAATACGTATCTGGCTCATTATGGTCTTTCTGACCATCCCGTGAGGTTCGATGTCGTCTGCGTCGAGGTCAGAGGTGGCCGGTGCTACGCTCAAATCATAAAGGACGCATTCTGGGACGGTGGTTAGAGTTTTCCTGTTGTTCCGGAAGAGGTTTGCAAAAATGGAAAAAAAAAATAAAAAAAGACTCATAATCATTGATGGCAGCTCCCTTATCTACAGGGCCTTTCATGCCATCCCCTCCAGTTTTTTGACATCGAGAGGGCTGCCGACCAACGCC
>JAKAIQ010000017.1 GCA_021825035.1 Deltaproteobacteria bacterium
TACCAGGCTGTCGAACCGCATGTCTATCTCGGCCTGCCCTGCTGTGGCGACCTCGTGGTGCTGCCTTTCTATATGGATGCCTATCTGCTCCATCACCAGGCACATCTCGGTCCTTATGTCCTCCTGGCTGTCGGTCGGAGGCACCGGGAAGTAGCCTTCCTTGTGGCGGGGCTTGTAGCCGAGGTTAGGGCACTCTTCCCTTCCGGTATTCCAGATGCCCTCTATCGAATCTATGAAATAAAAGCCCTGCTGGGATCCCTGGCCGAACCTGATGTCGTCAAATATGAAGAACTCCGGCTCAGGGCCGAAATAGGCGGTGTCGCCTATGCCGGTCGATTTCAGGTACGCCTCGGCCTTCTGTGCGATGTTCCTCGGGTCCCTCGTATAGGACTCCCTCGTGAGGGGGTCTACGATATTGCAGATGAGGCTCAGGGTGGTGTTCTCCGAGAACGGGTCTACAACCGCGGTAGCCGGGTCCGGCATGACGAGCATGTCGCTCGCATGGATCGGCTGCCAGCCGCGGATGCTGGAACCGTCGAAACCAAGCCCGGCCTCGAAGATGTCTTCGGCGAGTTCGCTGACCGGAACGGAAAAGTGCTGCCAGATGCCGACGAAATCAAGGAACTTGAAATCGACCATCTTGCAGTTCTTTTCCTTTGCAAACTTGAGTACCTCCTTAGGTGTCATAATTACGGTCTCCTCCTTTTCTATCTTTAATTTTTCAGGGTTAATTCCCCGCCGGATAGGCGGGCCGGTCGTTCAATCCATCCTGCCAATCGCATGGCCCGATCCCGCCGGGCTTAACGCCATGTTCGACCCGTAAACGGAAGACCATCCCCGACAAGGAAGATCGGTCCGGTCTATATCGCCTCTTCTCCCCTCTCGCCTGTCCTTATTCTTACGACTTCTTCCACCGGGAATACGAACACCTTTCCGTCGCCTATCCTTCCGGTACGGGCGGTATTTATAATGGTCTCGACAACCTTTGGCGCCAGGTCTTCCTTTACGACGATCTCAAGCTTTATCTTGGGAAGAAAATCGACGACGTATTCAGTGCCCCTGTAGAGTTCGGTATGGCCTTTCTGCCTGCCGAATCCCTTTACCTCGGAGACCGTTATGCCCTTTATCCCTATCTCGTTCAGGGCCTCCTTGACCTCGTCAAGCTTGAATGGTTTTATTATCGCCTCTATCTTCTTCATCTATACGGGACCTCCTTGTCGCAAAGACTGAACTGGATAAGACGGGACCTGAAAAACGCGTTCCCGCAAACTTTCAATTTTCCACAAAAACTAACATAGAGAGCCTGCGTTGTAAAGATATTTAAGGCATGAAGATTGCGCTTCAACGGGATACGCGCACGGTGCAACAAAAGAACCCGGCGTTTGCATATTAAGCAATATCCATGCCTATTTAATCCTCTTGAATTCAGCTTATGGCCGGGTTTATTTCGGGCGGGACAGCTTAAAATTTATGCATTTCAACTTTTTTCTGCTCATAAAATAGACAGTAATTCCGGATGCTCCTGCTTCGCCCTTCTGGTATAATTCTTATCGTATGGCGGCTGAGGATAAAAAAATACGGCAGAGAAACGGCAGGTTCATAAACCCATGGGTACGGAAGAAACCGAAGGGCTTCAAAGACCTCCTCAAGTGGCTCATATTCTCGAAGAACGTCTACCGGCAAGACAAGATAAAGCCCGTAGAGTTCACGGTCGAGAAGCCTGATTTCGAAAGGCTTGAAAGCCTGCGAAGGGACTACATCGTCTATCTCGGCCACTCTACCGTTCTAATGAGGACAGGCCGCAAGACCATCATTACGGACCCTGTCTTCTGGAATATAAATTTTATCGTAAAAAGAAAGACTCGCTTTCCCATCGATCCCGGGGAACTGCCGCGCATCGACTGCGTCCTTATATCTCACAGCCATTACGACCACCTGAACACGAAAAGCATAAGGTTCTTGAAGAAACGCTCCGACCCTGTCTTTGTTACGGGCCCGGGCTACGAAAAATACCTCGGCTCCCTCGGCGTTACGAGACATGTTGTCCTCGACTGGTGGGAAGGCTTCGATGCTCACGGGATAAGGATAACCTCCCTTCCCGTGCAGCACTGGTCGAAAAGGACGCTATTCGACACGAACAAGATGCTCTGGTCGAGCTACCTCATCGAGAGCGAAGGCCGGAAATATTACTGGATCGGGGATACCGGCTACTACGAAGGCTACAAAGCCATCGGTGAAAGGTTCGGGCCGGTTGACGTCCTGATGGCCCCGATCGGGGCGTACGAGCCCAGGTGGTTCATGGCTGACCATCACGTGAATCCCGAGGAGGCCCTTCAGATAGCGCGCGACGTCCGGGCCCGCAAATTCATACCCACGCACTGGGGCACCTTCGACCTGACGGACGAGCCGCTGTGGCTGCCGGTAAAACATCTGAGAGAGATATATGAGGAAGGCACGAATCCCGAGCTTGTAATCCTCAACCACGGCGGGAGCCATGTCATCTGAACCCGGGGGAATGGAAGGTTTACGGATTAAAATTCTCCGCCATAAATGACGTGGAATTTTGATGGTGCGGCAATATCATCTGTAATTGCCAGCCTTGACCCGCCCTCAAAAGGGCGGTATTGCGGCGGGCTCCCGGTCATGAAAACGGCGGCGGGCCCGGTTCATTCAATACGACGGCTGCCGTACCATGCCGATATGCGTAAGAGAACCCCGGCAGCCTCAGGATGTACTCCGGGGCCTTTTTTCACGCCCGCGCTTCTCAGGCGTCGTCCTCCACCAAATTATGGCTGATTTCTTGTGAAACCTGGCGAGCAACACGCCTTTCTTTCTGATGAGCTTTTTTTCGAGGAACTCCCTGAGTTTGCGGTCGTGCTCCTCCGTTACTATGCCCAGATACTCCTTCCAGAACTCTATCGCCTCCGGGATGTCGTCGAACGGCTGGTCAAAGTCGTATTCTATGATCTCGACGTTGGCGAATATCCGCATGGAATGGAGGGCGACATAAGTCTTGAGGTAGTCCGCTCTTTCGCCGAAAGGCCTGTTGAAAAGCAGGGGATACAACTCCCTGTAGTAGAACTTGTCGGACTCGGGATCGGCGTTTTCGATGAGAAATACCGCTTTTCTCGCGAGCCTCACGGCGTCTTTTATGAACGGCTCCGGCTCTTTAAGGAGATCGGGGACGTTGGCGCAAAGCACCACGTCGTGCGGCCTCAACTCCGCCTCCCCCCAGGAGGCGCGCACCGTCCTTATGTTCTTAAGGCCCTCGGCGGCGATGTCGTCTTCAAGGAAGCCGAGCATGGCATCCGACGGTTCAAGGGAGGTCACTTTTTTGCCCGACCTTGCGAGCGGTATGGACAGGGCGCCGCACCCGGCCCCCACGTCGAGGAACGACCTCGCGTCAATTGTCCTCGGGAGTATGAAGTCGAGGGCTACTTCGGGAAGCGTTGAATACGCGAGCCCCCTGTGGTACCAACCTGCCTTCAGTCTGTTCCAGAAACCCATCTTATCTCTATCATTCCAGTACCGGTTTTATGATCTTTATGGGCGCTTCGATGAGCCTTTGCAGCATCCCCAATATGCCTTTTCCGACGCCTGTGACGGTAAGCGGAGTGACATCCGGGTCCTTCACCGGGCCTTTTACCTCGAAGTACATGGTCAACGTGCTCTTTTCCTTGCCCTCGATTATCCAGCCAGCGATCGGTATCCGCGAGAGGATATAATCTAACGTGACAAAGGGCTTGACGGCTATGTCGCTGTCGATCGACCTTTCCGGCAGGCTTATCTTGCCCATCGCGGACATCCTCATGGACCGGCTGTCGAATACGAGATTATCCGTCGAGATTATACCATCTTTGATCGAGAAATCGCCAGATATGAATTTGTACGGAAGCCCGGTCCTGAAAAGCTCGTTAATGGAAAATACGTTCACGATCGAGAATATCTTGGTAAAAAAGAGGAACTGCCAGAGCTTGCCCTTCTCGCTTCTCAGGCTGAACGCTCCGTTGAGCCCCGAGGCGAAAGGCACGGCCCCCCTCTTTGCCGAGATCGAGAGTTTTCCGTTGAGGCTGCCTGAAAGGAACTTTTCAGCCCCCCCAAATGTCGAGATCGTCCTCTTGATGTCAGCGCCGGTTATCGTCAAATCCGTCTCGAAAAGAAGGCCGGATGCGCCCCTGTAATAAATAGCCTCGCCTTGTATCAAGCCCCGGTCTATCGTAGCGCTTACGGGCTCCAGAAGAACGATGTTGTCCGTCATGCTTACGCGTGTCGAGAAATCGTGGAAGGCATGCCCCCATGCCCCGCCTTCTTTTACGACGACGCGCCCCCGGCCTATAATGACCTTGCCTGCCCCACGGCGCGGCGTCGGGGGATCAGTCGTCCCGGCCGCGCCGCGCCCAATCCCGCCGGCCTTCAAGTCTATGAAATCCTCGACGAACAGGCGAGGCGAAAAAATATCGAAATTCACCACCCTTCCCGCGACGTCCGGCACGTGCACGGTGCCGGTTATCTCGGAGTCGCCTACCGTCATGTTCTCTATCTTGATGACGGCATTATTTCCCGTAAACCGCGCCAGGGCGTTAATCCGCCTTACGCGCCTGGCTATAAGAGGCGTCTTGAAGCGGCCGTCACGTATACCTGCCGTGCCATCGTAAGATGAATCGGCGCCTGACCCGGCCAACTTCATATCGAATGTCACGAGCCCGCCCGCGGCTTCGGAGGCAAGATAGGGCGAGACTTCGCCAATGTCCGTTATCATCACGCGGCTTGAGAGCAGACGGAGATCGAAAAGACGCTTATCGAGCGATGCGGCTCCATTGATGTTTATGGATGATTGCCCGAAGGATACCGTCAGATCTCTTATGAAAAGCCGCGCGCCCGAAAGCTCAAAGGAGCCTTCGGCAAGAACCGGGTACGCAGAGGCCTTTCTCACGAAGCCCCCGTACTCTATCCTCGCCCCCGATGTATCGACCGACGCCGTCGAAAAAATCTTTTTGTTCGTGCCTTTTACCTTACCCTTGAAGGCTACCGTCCCGGTGACGGCGAGATTGTCGAAAATAGCGTTCCGTACGAAGGGAACCACGGTCTCCTTCGAGAGGCGGCCTTGGCCGGCGAGATCGAAGAACGGAGCGGCCTTCAGCCAGTCTTTTATGTAACCATCGACGCGGACATCCGACCGGCCGTCCGTCCCGCGAAGCCCTCTGAAGGCGACCCTGTCGTTATCGAAACTCACGCCCCCGTCAAGCGAACTGAGGGAAAGGGGAAACCCGGCATAGGAAAACGCCCCGTCCCTGACCGTCGTGTCCGCGGCGAATCTTTTGATCTCCGGCGCGGCAAGCTCCCCGGCGAGAGCTAATTTCAAGTCGATGGAACCGGAGGCCCTTATCCTGTCGAACGGCCTTCCGGGGGCAAACTCTTTTATGTCTTTAAGGATTACTGACGCGTCCCCGGAAGAACGCAATCCAAGGGAAAAGGACAGGGTGTCCGGGATATCCGTCATTTCCCACGCAATGTCGTCGATGGCGGTTTTCCCGTAGGCCCCGGAGCCCTTGAACGTCACGACCCCGTCTTTAAGCGCGACCAGGCCGTTCATCCCGGAGAATATCCCGGAAAGGCCGCGGTACCCGTACCTGAGGCCGTCTATCCGGATGTCGCAACCGGCATCGACCGGTTTTTCGAATACGCGCCCCTTTTTGACGGCTTCAAGAGGCCCCTGTAAATATAGATTTTTGACCGTGAGCGCGCCGCCAAAAGGGGTAATCCTGTTTATTACGTCCGCCGCCCGGCCATTGAGGGCGTTTACCGGCATGAGGTCCTTCAAGGACTTGAACGGCACCCTCGCGGTCGATGCGTTGAGCTTAATATAAGGGGCTGCGTCGACGTCCGAGAGCTTCAAATCCATGCTTGCCATGACGCCGTTTACCATGATGCGCGCTCCGGCCACGTCAAGGTCCTTTAAGCCGCCGTCGAACCTCATGGCGACCGGGATCACGCCCATCTCGGACAGGATCGGTTTGGCGAGGGCGGCTGACGAGAAGGCGAGGTCCCTGTATCTGACGACGCCCTTCAGCGACCGGCTCTCGCCCAGGGCGTAGGACACGTCGATTCCGGCCGTGCCCTTGAGAAATTCCGAGCCTGAGCCACTCAGATAAGGGTTCAACCTTTCAAACGCGAAATTATTTATCGATCCCACGCCGGTGACTCCGGCCGTCGATCCCTCGCCGGAGAGAACTATTGCCGAAGCAGGAAGAAGGGTGCCCTTTGCCTCGTATACCAACCCGTTTTTCGATTCCGTCATTCTCGCTTCGACGCCCGAGACCTTGAATGAGACCGGCCGCGGCGCCGCGCTGTCGGTTATCGATACGGCCCCGTCCCTGACATCGAGCGACCTGACCTCAAAACCATGCCCTCCCCTCCCGCCGGCAAAGTCATTGAAAAACCCGCTCAAGTTGATCGTCTTGGAGGCGCGTCTGTTTACGAACAGCTCCGCGCCGGTCGCGTCGATATTTTCTATGACGACCGTTCTGCCCGGAAAAGGAAGGCCGTGGAGCCTGATCCGTAATTCTCCGGCTGTCAGGATGAGTTCCTTGCCCTCGAAGACCCTGAGGCCCTTGAGCGTAATGTCGGGCTCCGGAAGGAACCTGACGGCGATATGGTCGAAAAGCACCCTGCGTCCGGTGCGCGCCTCGATGAGGGATTCTATCCTGCCGCTCAATGCCGTCAGGTCTATGGGAATGAAGAGCTGATAAACCGTTATGGAAATCGCAAATAGCAATAATACGGCGAGAATCGCGGCGGCAAGGCGCAGTCTTATGTTCTTATCCTCTGACAACGATAGATACCGTCCTGTGCTATTTTAGCGTCATTTTACCGCGAGTGTCGTCTGTTTTTGGAAGGCCGTGCGGCGGGTCAGTTCTTTGAAAAGTATATGTCCCCGATATATGATTCCCCTGAGCTATCCGTATTCTGCGTATTTATCATGACCGAGACGGACCCTACCGGGGGGGGCTCCTCATGAAACCATCTTTTGTAATCATCGTAGACGTTCCGCTTTTCCTTAAACCATTTGCCGAGGTCGGATGCGCCGCTCTTTACCACGTAGTACCTGGTGTTGAACTGCTTCGTGGACGCCACGAAGCTTCCGGCCGGCGCGTTTGAATCCCAGATGTAGCCGAGCATGCGGCTGTTTATGAAGGCCGGCCACCGTGGGAATACGACGTAGATTTGCGCGGCCTGATCGTCCGTAGACCGCGCCCTTACGTCGCCCTTCGGAGGTATCTTGACCACTTTCCACGTCCAGTTGAGGTAGGGGTAATCCTTTATGTTGAAGTCTATCTCCTTCGCGAGGGCCGCTGAGGAATCCTTGCTCTTCATGCGGATTACCGGGCCTGCTTCGCTGTCAACGACCGCGAAATCCGCCGTGCCGGACCAGGTCTTGAGCTTCCAGCCGGCGGGAAGGCTCGAGTCCGGAGACTTTACTATAGGGACCCGCAGGACATTCTCGGCCGCCAGAGCAAAGGCGGAAAGAAGAACGATCGACGCCGTTATTTTAAGGATCGACGGAATTATCTGTTTTTTTCTCATGGCGATGACCGCCGGTTGACGAATCTCCGGACAGTAAGAGTATATAGCAGAAACGGCGGTGAAGCAAGCGCGCAGCCGGGACAAAATAAAAAAATGCCCTCATCCCGCGGCGCGTCGTCCATATCGCTTCGCGCCGGGCTTCTTCCTCGCTCATATCCCCGGTATCAGCCTCTTCAGCCAGCCTTCCTTCGAGGTTATCGCTCCGTGGGGGCACATCTCCTGGCAGCAGAAACACCTTATGCACCTGTCGTAGTCTATGAGGATCTTGCCTGTCTTCTTCATGGCCGAAGGAGGGCAGACCTCCACGCAGATCCCGCAGAGCGTGCATATCGAGCCTGCCACGTCCGGCCTTGACGTCAGGGACTTTCTGAGCAGCCTGTCGATGAAGTACGGGAGCCTCTCCGTCATGTTCGGGCTTACGACGGGAGGGAATTGGAAGTTTTTTATCTTTACGTCCTCGATCCTTTCGCCGAGGACGGTTATGCCGGATACGTCGATATCGAGGTTTCTCGCCCTGGCCGCCCTGAGGACCGGCACATCATCCGGCCGCGCGCCGAGAATGCACGCCGCCGCCGCATCCATCCTCAGCGCGTCGGCGGAGGCCAGCACAAGTCCGGCGTCGCGAGGGACGCCGCTTCCAGGGCCGTTCCCCTCCATGGCGATTATCGCGTCCATCACGGTGAGCCTGGGCTTGAGGAGATAATAGAGGTCGAGGAGCATGCCTGCGAAAAAAAGGGAGTCCGTGCCGGCGGCGAGGTGCCACTGGGGTTTTCTTTTTCCCGGCACGCAGCCGAACATGTTCTTTACTCCCATGGTAAGGAACATCTGGACATGGGTCTTGAGCTTCGGGATGTTTATTATGCCGTCAACTTCAAGGGCCTCCTTCGCCACTTCAAAACGCCTGAATGTATGGCCGCCCCGGTTTTCCGCCTGGACAGCATCCCTGAATTCGACGAGTTCCGTTCCGGTATCGCCAAGGACCTCGCCAAGGCCGCACCTGTCCGCCACTTTGCGCGCGCTTCCGACCCCGGGGCTGTCGCCGACGACCGGCGTTGCGCCGGCCTCTTTTACAAGCCTTATGACCGCCTTTACTACCTGCGGGTGCGTGGTTACCGCGGATGAAACGGCCTTTGCGGCGAGAAGGTTCGGCTTCAGGAGAATCCGCTCGCCTTTTTTGACGAACCGTTTCATGCCGCCCTGAAGCCCTATGGCCTCACCGACCGCCCGGTAGACGTTCTCTTCGCCGTAGTCGGCGCACCTTACTATGGAAACCGGGGGATTTTTTTCAGGGGTCTCTTCCACGAGTCTCTTCCGAAGTCCTTGACTGCCGGTTCATGACGGGAAACAAACGAGAGAACGGGTGAAGCGACATAGCGATTTGCGGGGAGCGCGAAATTCCCTTCCGGCGCGGGAACTTTCACGGACGCATAAAAAGGGCCGCGCATGGCCGCGAAAGCGCGGCGAGCGGCTACTTCATTTTTTCGAGCCTTTTTTTGGCGAGCTTCGCCTCGGTGGTGCCATGGAACTTCTCGACGACTTCCTTAAACAGCACTCTGGCCTCTTTTTTCGATCCGAGCTTTTCGAACGAATACCCTTCCTTGAGCATCGATGCCGCGGCCTTTTCGCTCTTCGGGTAGTTTTTTGCGACATCGTCGAACTCGACTATGGCCCTCTCGAAATCTCCCATCCCATAGTATGTCTCGCCGAGCCAGTACTTGGCGTTCACGGCGAGCTTGTGTTTGGGATAGCTCTGAAGAAACCCTTTCAGGGTTTCGGCGGCGTCTTTGTAGTCCTTTGCCTGAACTTCCTTATATCCCTTGGCGTAAAGGCTCTCCGCATCCGTGAGCCCCGAACCCGCCGAATCCGTCTGCGTCTTGGCGGGCGACGCGGCCGCGCCCTCGAGCTGAGATATCCTCTTATCGTCCGCGTCGATGGAGGCCTTCATGGCGTCGAGCCTCGCGGAAACGTCCCGTGAGGAAGCGGTAAGGGTGTTAAGCCTGTCGTTAATGGAGTTGAGCGAGTTTTTCGTCTGATCTCTGTTGTGCTCTATCTCCCCGACGCTCCCCCGGACAAACGAGATGTCCTGACGGATGTTGTCGATGGAGTTGTTGGTATCGGCCAGCGACGCCTTGACGCCGTCTATCTCCTTTTTCAGGTCGCCCATCTCGCCGCCGCCGGCTTCGAGGTTGGCGACGCGCTTTTTAAGGTCCTCGTTTTCCTTCGTCAGCCTGTCTACGTTCTCCACGTACTTTGCCTGCTCCTGGGTCATGATCGGGAAACCGGGGCCGCACCCGTAAAGCGCGAGAAGCGGCAAGAATACGGTTAACAGGGCGAGACGCCTTTTTAGCATGGTCTTCCTTTGCTGGTGACAGGCCGTCCGGCGTCACCGGTTTAATATTTTCAGGGTCGATCCCCCGGCCGCGCCGGGGAGGTTCATTTTAATATCTTGAACTCGGCGCGTCTATTCCTGGCCCAGGCCGCTTCGCCGTGGCCCTTGTCTACCGGGTTCTCAAAGCCGTAGCTTATGGTCGTCAGACGCGAGCCGTCAACGCCGAGGTCCTCAAGATACTTCTTGACGCTTCTCGCCCTCTTGTCGCCGAGGGCTACGTTATACTCGGCCTCTCCGCGCTCGTCGCAATATCCCTCGATCCTCACCTTGACGACGGAGTTTTTCCTGAGCCACGACGCGTCCTCGGCGAGGACGCTCCTGTCCTGGTCCCTGATGTTATACTTGTCAAAGTCGAAATGGACCGCGTACAGGCTTCCTTCTTTTTCAGCCTTGCGGGTAAGCCCTTCGTCGCCCGGAACGGAAGCGTATTTGCCCCTTTCCTTCACTTCGGAGCCGGATAGATTCCGCTGGGTCACCGATTCGCCCACGGGTCCTTCCTCCGGGACGGTTTCGGATTTCTTCTCGGCCGGGGTCGCCGTCTGGCTCGTGACGTTCTCTTTGAGGAGCTTATTGGCGCATCCGACCGCCAACATCAAGCTTAGCGCGATTGGCAGGAAAAGAACAATAATCCGTTTCATTACAGCCTCCATCGAGTTCAACCGGACAAACAACGTAAAAAACAACTCAAAAAATCCCTAATCGACTTTCTCCGCGACAGGCCGTTGAATCTTCATGGCCTGGAAAAAGCGTGTATGCGCGTCAAGCGCTTGCCCGTCGCATTCATTGCAGGAACGGCGACCACGCCGGCGAGGTCGAGCTGCCGCGGCCTGTATCAAGCTTCGTCAGGCCCGTGCCGTCGGAGAGCATTATGTAAAGCGACGCCACCCCGTGCGACTCGGAACTGAAGACTATGTATCTCGAATCAGGAGACCACGAAGGGCTCCTGTTGTCTCTTTCGAAGGTAAGCTGGGTCAGCCCGCTTCCGTCGGGCTTCATTGTCCATATGTTAAAAAGACCGTTGTCGGACCTCGAAAACGCTATGGTCTTGCCGTCGGGCGACCATGCCGGAGAAGAGTTGTATCTGCCGTCATAGGTAAGCCGCTTCGTCTCCCCGGTTGCCAAGTCTAACATAAATATGTGAGGATTTCCAGCCGAGTCGGACACGTAGGCGAGCCTTTGCCCGTCCGGAGACCAGGCCGGGGAGACGGCTATCCCGTAGTTATCCGTAAGCTGTCTGTAAACCCCTGTGTTGAGGTCGAGGAGAAACAACCCGGGGGATTTCTTCGTGGAAAGCGTGAGGGCGAGCCGGCCGCCGTCCGGAGAGAACCTGCCTCCGATGTTTATCCCCTTTTTGTCTGAGACCGCCGTGTCCCTTCCTGTCCTCAAGTCGAGGATGAAGAGGCATGGCCAGCCCTTCTTGTATGAGGCGTAGAGCACCTTTTTCCCGTCCGGCGACCACTGGGGCGAGAGGTTGATCGACCCGTTCCGGGTTATCTGTACCGCGCCCCTGCCGTCGTAGTCGGAAAGGTATATTTCCTTGTTGCCGGTCCTGTTTGAGACAAAAAGAAGCTTTGTGGTGAATACGCCTTTTTTCCCGGTAAGCTCCTCATAGAGCTGGTCGGAAAAGTAGTGTATGAGGCGGCGTGGATTCCCGGAGCTTACGGTATACCTTTTGCCGAGGATCTGCTTCCCCTCGACGCAATCGAAAAATCTGAGTTCCACCGTGAGCTTTTCCCTGTCGAGCAGGAACCCACCCTTTACGTAGGTGTCGGCCCCGCCTGCCCTCGCCCTCTTGAACATCTCGGTCTCGCTTATCCCTCCGGCCGATGGGTCTTCGATGAAGGCCCTGCTGTCGATTATATTGAAGAGGTTGGAGAACGCGAGGTCGCCGCTAAGCGCGTTCGAAAGTTCGTTCTTGACCTCGCTTATGGCCGCGGCTTCCTTCGTATCCCTGGGTTGGGCGCCCATGTACGTCAGGTCTCCTATGGCCAGCGGTATCCTCTTCACCGTCGGTGCGGAAAGGTCTATGTACTCCTTGGCCATGGCGTCAGAGAATGAACCGAGGAGGACAAACAACGCTATTATGATGGCGCCTGTTTTCATGTGGCAATCACCGGTGCCAACGCTTGCGCGCGGGCGTTTAAGATTGAAGCCAACTCTTCTTGCCGCGTCCGGGGAGATCCCGAGGGCGAGAAAAAAAATCGTTTTATGTTCGTAACCCAGGCCCGCCGCTGAAGCGGAGACTATCAGGGCTGCGCGCAACCGGGCCGTTTACGCATTCATGAACGTCCGGACATCGATGGTCACCCGCACTGAGGATGGCAGAACCTGAAGCCCGTCTCAAGATAAGGGCCCTCGAAATCCGACGGAAGAGGCGGAAAGGGCGAAGTCTTTTTTATGGCGTCCATGAGCGAAGCGTCGAAATTCGGATTCCCGGAGCTCTCGTTCACCCAGCTGTCCAGAAGCCTTCCTGACCTGTCTATCCTTACCGACACTATGATGGCGCCTTTCATGTTCTCGAACCCCTCCGGGTAAATCCACGCCGCCTGGACTTTGTCCCGGATCTCGGAATAATAGGCTTTGTACCTTGAGTCCACGTTGCCCCTGGATATGCCGCCGCCTGAGCCGGATTCGGCGCCGCCGGTGCCGTGCCCCTCGCCCCCTTTTGCCGCCCCCTGCCCGGCTGAAAGCCCCTTTTTGAACTCAGCGACGCGCCGCTCCAGGGCCGTCCTGTCTTCCTTCTCCTTGAATTGCCTTACCCGCGATTCTACGAACGACTCTCCTTCCTTCCGCCTGACCTGTTCCTTTATCTTTTTCAATCTGGCGTTGACAAGCACCGCATCCCTTGCCGAAACTCCGGCCTCCGGCCGCGCGGCCCTGACGGTCTTCACGGCCTGCCTTGCGGGATGAGGGACGGCTTCTTTTACCGTTGCCTTTTTCGGCGGTGCGGACGCCTTTTGAACGGCCGGTTTCTCCTCCATCGGCTTCATCTCGACCGGCCTTGCGGCCGCGCCCGGTCCGCCTCCCGGCTCTACGAGGTTTACGGTGTATACCTGGGGGACGAGATACCGCCTCGGCCCCCTGTATACGAAAAACGCCAAAACAAGAACGACGACATGCGCGGCGAGAGAGCCTGCCACGGTCCTTGAAAAACCCCTGTTGCCGTAACGCAGGAGGCCCACTTTAACGGCGCGCTCCACCTATCTTTTTTCCTCCGGAGGTTCGGTCATCATGCCGACTTTTTCTATCCCGGCCTTCCGTATGTCGGCCATGGCCGACATCACATATCCGTAAGGCACCGATTCGTCCGCCTTGAGAAGCACGGTGACATCGGGCCTGTTGCCGTGTATCGCCTCGAGCTTGGTTCTTATCTCCCTCGAGCTGAAGTATTTATCGTCTATATAGACCCTTCGGAGCCTGTCTATCGTTATGACCACCGGCTCGTTCCTCGCGCTCACGGACGATGCCTCGACCTTCGGGAGGTTCACGTCTATGCCGGCCGTCATCATCGGGGCCGTGACCATGAATATTATGAGAAGTACCAGCATAACGTCGACCAGGGGGGTGACGTTTATCTGGGACATCGGCCTTTTTTCGGATGAATTGCCTGTTTCCATAGTAGGCGCTATTTTCTTGCCGCCTGCTTCTCAAGGATATTAAGCAGATCGGATGAGAAGTTGTTCATCTCGGTGTTAATGCGGTTTATCTTCGCAAGCAGATGGTTGTATCCGACGACGGCAGGAATAGCCGCCATGAGGCCCATGGCGGTCGCCACGAGGGCTTCGGAGATGCCGGGTGCGACTGTGGCGAGGTTGGCCGAGCCGCTCGCGCCGATATTCCTGAACGAGGTCATTATGCCCCAGACGGTGCCGAAAAGCCCGATGAAGGGGGCGGTGTTGCCGGTGGTCGCGAGAAAACCGACGGCGTATTCGAGCCTGGAGGCTTCTATTGAGCTGGTTTTCTTGAGTATCCTCTGAAACCTTTCGAGGTCCTCCTTCTGAAGCTTGACCGACGAGCCGTCAGGGGCCCTGGCGGTATTCATTACCTCGCTATGGACGGCCTCGAACATGTTCGTAAGCGGCGTTGACTTGAAGTTCTTGCATGCGGCGTGGATGAGATTGAACTGGCGCTTTTCCCAGAAAAGGTCGTAGAAAGCGGCGGTCTCCTTCTCGGCCTTCTTCAAGAGCCTTATCTTGTATATGATTATGGCCCAGGTGAATACAGAGAAGAAGATTAGCACCAGGAGGACGAACTTCACCATCAACCCGGCGCCCCACACCATCTCCCAGAGCCAGGTCTGGCTATTGAAAACGGAGGCGTTCAAAAACCGCACCTCTCGAGGACAGATGATCCGTTAAAAGACATAAAATGTTCCCTGAAAGCTTTCGCTCAATAAATTTAACATTAACGGAGGCGTTAGTCAATACGAAGAAGGTCCGACCGGAAAACTAAAATCCACCGCGTCGCCGTCAGTCGCACAGGGTCGCCCGGGCCTTTGCCGCAGTTCGTTGTCTCATGGCAATGGCCGATGTTTTTTCATCTCCCGGCCGGCAAAAAAAATTACGATACATTCTCTTCAAATATCGGGCACATCCAAAAAGCCTGCTCAGGATTTCGGAAATTCATCTCCTTTTCCCCTTGACAGATACTACATGTTGTGGTCTAATACACTTAACATACAACATAGAGTAATTATCTTTATAAATCAAAGACTTCGGTGACAGGCAAGCCTCTTGCGCAATGGAAGCTGATCCGGACGAAAGTTATCCAGTACCCTGTCCGGAAAATCAATCAACCGTATTCTTTTTTTCTGCGCTTATCAAGCCGTATCGTCTACGATATTAATTAAGCCGTTATATCAGCGCTGATAGAAGACCCCGGCGGCAAGGGCATTTGCCGGACGCTTGCGTTCTTCAGGTTTCTGTCATTCAGGCCTGCTAAACATGTTAATCTTAAGGTATGGGGGGAATCAATGGACCAGGACATATACAGCCGTCTCCTGAACACGGCTGCCACGACGACGCAAAAGAAGACGAAGAAGGCCGCGGCGAAGCGCCGGATCGAGATAAGCGATAACGGCAAGAGGGTGCTTGAGAAACGGTATCTCAGAAAAGACCCCTCAGGGAAGCCGGCGGAATCCGTCGAAGATATGTTCTGGAGGGTGGCGGAGAACATATCGGAGGCCGACTCCTTCTACGGCAACGACGCCGACACCGGCGCGGTCGCAAAGAAGTTCTACGAGATGATGGCGTCCCTCGAGTTCATGCCGAACTCGCCCACGCTTATGAACGCCGGAAGGGAACTGCAGCAGCTTTCGGCCTGTTTCGTCCTGCCCGTCGAGGACTCGATGGAAAGCATTTTCGAGGCCGTAAAGCATACCGCCCTCATACACAAATCCGGCGGAGGCACGGGCTTCTCGTTCTCCAGGCTCCGCCCGTCGGGAGACACCGTGGGTTCCACCTCCGGCATCTCCTCCGGCCCGATCTCCTTCATGACCGTGTTCGACAGCGCCACCGAAGCCATAAAGCAGGGCGGCACCAGGAGAGGGGCTAACATGGGCATGCTCAGGGTGGACCACCCGGATATAATGAACTTCATCACCTGCAAGCAGGACAACGCGAGGCTCAACAACTTCAACATCTCCGTCAGCCTTACCGAAGACTTCATGAAGGCTGTCGAGTCGGACGGCGATTACGAACTGCGCAACCCCAGGGATAACGCCGTCTCCGGAAAGATGAAGGCTCGCGAGGTCTTCGACAAGATAGTCGAGATG
>JAKAIQ010000018.1 GCA_021825035.1 Deltaproteobacteria bacterium
CCGGCCACCCTCTTCAAGAGTCCGGGAACCTCGAGACCGCCCCGGTAAGAATTGACGTTCTGGCCGATGAGGGTTACTTCCTTTACTCCGGCATCCCGGTGCAGGGTTATCTCTTCAATTATGTCACTTACAGGCCGGCTTACCTCTCTGCCCCTTGTATACGGCACAATGCAATAGCTGCAAAAATTATTGCAACCGCGCATAATGCTGACAAAAGCCTTTATACCGGTCTCAACGGCAGCATATGAGTATTCATCGGAATCGATACGGTCAAAGAGCTCTGTCGAAACTATTCTTTTATTCTTAAGCGACACCTCGTCGAGGTATCCTTTGAGCCTGTGGATATTATGCGGGCCAAACACTATATCGAGGTACGGCACCCTCTTCAAGAGGGCCGCTCCTTCCTGCTGAGCGACGCATCCGCTTACCCCTATAATAAGCCAGGGTTTTTCTTTTTTCAGCTCCTTGAACCTTCCAAGCGTTGAATATACTTTCTGTTCCGCCTTGTCTCTTATAGAGCATGTGTTTATTATTATAAGATCTGCATGTTCCGGTTCGTTTATCCTGGCATATTTAATGTCTTTTAAAAGGCCGAGCATCCTGTCGGAATCGTTTTCGTTCATCTGGCAACCGAACGTCTCAAGGAACACGAATTTTTGCTCGTTCTGCCCGGGAAGATTTTTCATTTTTAAAGGAATTTGAGTATGCATAGCAAGTGCGATCCAAACCGCCGAAAGCGATATTGGCGATGGCATTTAAAGGGTACTCTTAATTGTTCTATGCGGCTCAGCTCAACGCTTCGCCGCATAATACGTTAAGATTCCAAACCCCCTTTAATATGATTTCCTTTCCTTCTTAAGCCGCAGCCCGCCGGCATGCGGTCTTCAATAATGATAGCAACGTTATTTACGCCATTCCAATTAATTCTAAGTTTTTCATTCAGGGTTAGTCAAGGTTTTCTTTCTATGTTTTTAACTGAACGAATCATTAATGAGACGTGAACACACCCGTTTTTTAGGACGCACCTGTCGTTAAAGGAAGCGTGGATAATGGATATTGTTAACGAGGGAAGAATAAATTTATCTGATGTGCTCCAATGCCTCCTCTCTGGCCGGTTGAACGGCCCATGCGTAACGCACATGGAATTTTGTCTCAATCCTTTTTCCTGTCTTTATGGCCTCGTCTCTCGTATGATAGAAACCCACTCTGACCCTGTGCCATTTGACGCCATTCTTCGTGAACTCGGTAACGTAGCCCCTGTACCCGGCGGATTTGAGGTTAGATATGAGCTTCTTAGCCTCTGCTTCGCTCGGGAAGGACGCCACGTTTACTGCCCATGGCTTCAGTTTCAGCTTTTTTAAAACCGATTTTGAATAAACTTTTTTTGCCGCCTGTTCCGACTCGCCGTTTTCCGCAACCGCTAAACTCCGTGAATGCCTGCCAACGCTGTCTTTGCCATTTGCTCCAGGATCAGGTTCTTTCCTATTGCCCTTTGACGTATCAGCATATTTTTTATCTGGTAATTCCATCTTCATTGCCGGCGCTGTCGTATCAGACTTTACAACGTCTTTGACCGGGAGGTCCGACTTGACATCCGGCATATTCTCTACTATCGGTTTTGTTTCACTTTTTGGCTGCTGAACTCCTGACGCATCCGGAAGGTCGAGCTTTATCCTTTTGGAGATGACTTCAGGTTCGGCGTTCCGATTCTTGCCGCAGGAAGCGGAGAATACGGCTAAAACGCACAGCAGGAGAAAAAAGGAAAGGGTAACCTTGATATTTTTTTTCTGACTTTCCGCAAAACGCACCGCCGACCTCCGAATCGTTAACACGTCCAAGTATAAAAAGAGACGCCATAACGCATGAGCTTTTGACATGCAGAAACGCATGCTTACGGCGCGGCATACACCATTGAAGTATAACATGACTGACTTTCATATCAATAGTATTTTGTCCATCAATTTAGATGATACGCGGAAAATTTTCGATGAAGAACGTTCAAAAAAAAACCGGGGTATGACCCCCGGTTTTTTTGTTTCAGACTTGATACGGTTATCCGACGAATACGCACTTTGAGGCCGGCGTCCTTGTATCCATATTCCGCCCCCTGTTTATGTGGTCATCTATCTCGGCGGCACAGCCTATCATTCTGCCGAAAAGAAATGTCGTAAACGCGGCAGTCTCGACTTCTCTGTCCGACATCTTGCCGGAATTGAACGCCTCCCAAACCATCCTGAGGAGTATTACCGCTATTACGGCGTCCACGTTTACGCAATAGACGTTCGAGCTTACCTTGGCGTCAAAAAGCGACTGAACGAGATTGTGATAGAAATCGAGGAAAATGTTGTAAATTCCCTTTTCATCAAAAAGCGAATTTACAAAGCGTTCCCTTGGGTCGTAGTTGACTTCCTTGCCCTTGAAGATCGGATGGTTGACGCAGGGTATTTTCAGGTATTCGATATTGCCGAACGCCTTCTGGTCGGCTTTATACTTTGCGTACCATTTAGCGTAGGAATCTGCTATGGTCTTCAGGTTCAAGCCATGCTTCTTCTTCGACGGGTCCTTAAGCCCGGTGTCTTTAAAACGGTCGATAAGGAACGCTATGGCTTCGTATCCATTCCCTCCATGGGCAAAACCGGTATGGGTAAGAAAACCTATGAACGCCTTGTTTATCTGTACCCTGTGCGGGTCCTCAGGGCCGTCCGCGCTAACCCCGCCCTTAGAGCCCTGAGCCGAAATAGTGCCGGGACCATTCGAGATTATAAGGCCGAGAAGCATGGAGAACTCGAACAGCTCCGTTTCGGCAGGTTTCCTGCCGATAAGCGCCAGAAACGCGGCTTCAGCAAACGACCACTTACCGATAAGCTCATCGGTTTTTATGCCGCAGAACTTGTCCTTTGAATGCCTGCCCGCCGGAACACTGCAGCCGACAAAGGTTGAAAACACCCTGGAGTACCACGGAAGGGCGGTGATAGTTATCTTTGAAATCCCTCTTTTTATGAGAGATTCCCAGCCAAGCGTCATCCATATTGCCGACAGGAGCGCATCCGATGAAGGCTTGCCGTTAGATGCTTCTTTTACGAACTCTATAAAAACTGATTTTTTCTTAAGTCCGTCTATGGCCTTTATCATCGACCTGGAAAGATTGTCTCCCTTTGAGGCGCTGAACAATTTTTTATCGTCACCGGCGAGGCTTTTTAAAATTCCGTCGTATTTAAACTTCTCGGTTGCGCTCGACATCCCTGCGTTCTGGAAGAGGTCGAGGAGCCTCGTCGAGACGCCGAGCGAGCCGCGGACCTTCCCTTTGCCTATTATAGAAACGGCGGCAGAGAGAACGGTATTTGGAGAGTTCTCGGCCTCTCTCGAAGCGTCTGAAGCGAGGACGGCCGGATCGCCGTCATGGTTAAGATATGCGTTGAATGCGATATTGGCAAGCGCACGCTCGTAATTATCCGGATATTTCTTCAAAAGCGACATTATGAGGTTTTCCTCGAGGGACCGTTTCGAAGCGTCGAGGACCGATATGTTGTGTATCTTGGTCACCTGCGACTTGGGGTCCATCATCGAGGCGCCGCTCGCGTCCTTCATGGTCTGCCTTGGATACTGGGCGCCTACCTGCTTGTTTATATGATCTATCTGCTCGTCGTAGGGAGCTACCGCCTTTATGGTCCTGACGTCAAGGTCTTTGGGAAGCGTTATGCCGGCATCGTTCGAGAACCAGCATTTAAGGGATAAGTCCCCCTTCGCTTCGAAGTCGGACTTTATGCCGTTAAGCGCCATTACTTTGGTAAGGGCCTCAGGTATGTGGGCGATATTCGTGACAACCGCGCCTTTTTTGGAAAATATCGGCTTTTCCGGAGTATAGACGCCTTTTACGCCGAAGTAATCCATAAACCACTTTTCCTTGGCCATGGCGTCGTCACCTGATCCGGCGAGGCTTCCGGCATGGCCGCATGCCTTGGTAAGGCGCGCCTTCCAGCGCCCCACGATGCACGCGACAGTGGGCTTATTTATCTCAAGGCCGGCCTCATAATATCCGCCCGGCTCCACATATATGACGGCGCCTTTGGACCTATCGTCGTTATCCAGGGCGTGAAAGAACTCCCTCGGCGCGTAATGAATGTATACGTCCTTGCCGCTTGAGACGGATGTAGTGGTGCCCCACCCCTGCGTGAGGAGATAAACAGCAATGGTCGTCGTGAAATTGCCGGAGTTGGAGAATAGGGCTATGGACCCTTTTACAAGGGACTCTTCGGGTTTATTTCCGCCGAGCGCTCCCCCGATCCTTACCCTGTTCCAGGCGTCCGCGATACCAAGACAGTTTCCTCCGAATACATCAATCCCATTCGTCTGGCATATGGCGCGAATTGTCCTCGCGTCGTTTACCGATATCTTTTCAGTAAGTATTACCACCTTCTTAAGGTCAGGATTGTGCCTCACGGCCTCGGCTACGCCGTCCTTGACACCGGACGGAGGGAGATAGATTACGGCGGTATTGAACTTGAGCCCTGCCTTCAGCCCTTCCCTGATCGAGTTGAATACCGGGATATTTCCGGCCTTTGTCTCAAGATACTGTCCCGACCTACCGGGGCTTGTCCCAAAGACCACATTTCCGCCGGAGAATATATGACTTGTGGGAGTTACGGTGCGGCTCTCGTTGCCGAGTATGTTCAGCACGCATACACGGTCTTCCCTGGTGGCGAGCTCCGCCAGCGAGTTTACTCCTACGAAGTAAGGGAATTTTTTAACGCCTTGTTTGTGCATGGCTCTTCACCCTTTTTTATCTTTTTAGTGTTTGTTAGCCGTCGCGTCGGCGCGGCATATCTCAAAGGTATTCAATACACCCGCGACTTGCCGCGGGGGATTCTTATCGATGCCTCCAATTAGTGTCAAGACCTGGAACTCAGGAGCTTCCTGCCTTCTTTTTCCATCCACTGATCAACCTTGAGCGCGTAATTTACGACCTCGCTCATCGCGCTGTCATGGCCAAATATCCTATATGGGAGCTTGAGGTTCTCGAGCGTGTCCCTCATGTAAGCCATGCCCCTTATGAGGTTTGGTCCTCCCCTGCCGACGACCACGAAAAGCGGGGTCGGGCCATTCTTGTGGAAATAATCCCTGAGAGCGTCCGCCATGGCCCTGAAAGTTTCGTATATGTCCGTGTTATTTGCCTTGCCGCCTATGATAAAAAGGACATTGGACTGCTTCAGCCAGTACTTGAAGACGATCCTTGATATCTGGAACATCTTTTCATAGGGTGGATTGCCGCCGAAATCCGAGGAGATGGTCGCCCTCTCGCCAAGAAGCTCGGTGACAAGGGCATTGGCCCCTCCGCCAAATGTTGGCGCCGTTATAGTGCCCTTCGGGTTCATGACAAAAACGTCGCTCTGTCCCTGGTACGTCCTTAGCTGGTTAATCTCCTGCTCGAACTCGGAATAGTCCGAAGCGAAAAGATGCGCCGGAAGGTCAAGCCTCTTCCACGCGGGGTTATCGATATCAAATGAGACCTTGAGGTCGCACGCCACCGGCACGAGCCTTCCCTTCGAGTCCGGAGACATCCTTATCGGGTTTATCTCAAGGAGGCTCATTCCATAGTTATTGAAAAGCGTCCAGAGCTTGGGGAGGTTCTGCACGAGCGGGCTTATTATCTCGCTCGGCGCCCCGAGTTCGGTAAGGGCGTTAGCGACGTGAAAGCTCTTGAGGCCCGTCAGAGCGTCGAAAGGCACCTCTCTTATCTTATCCTTCGGCAGTTCCTCTATGTCCATCCCTCCGTGATGAGTTATCGTCATTGTCGGAGCCCTATAGATGGTCGAATCAGCTATGGAAAAATAAACCTCATGCTCCGCGGGCACCCCGCCCTCGAAAGTAACCCCGTCGGCTTTAGCCGTATTGTTGCCGAATGAGTGCTCTATGAAATAGAGCCTTTCTTTCTCCTTCAGGGCTGTTGCGATATCTTTTGCTTTGCCGATAAGACCGGCTTTCCCTTTCTTACCGACCCCACCCTTGAAGATCGGCTTAACAAAAACCATGCCGCATCTCTTGATAAGGTCTTTGATCTCGTCGACGCTCGCTTCCGGGCCAAGCACCTCGGCTACCGGAAAATCAACCCGCTTTAAGAGCTTGTGGCCCCAGTGAAGGCCTGTAAGCTGCATAATGAAACCTCCGATTATCTGATAAATAGTTTAAGCTATCTCAATAATTGGCCGTTTTGTCGATTCTACGCCATCCAGTAAAGTGCCGTCCTTATCGCCCCGTAGAAATGGAATCGATTATCTTATTCAAGGTCGCGCTTGGCCGCATCGCCTTCGTTGCTTTCTCAAAATCCGGGCGGTAATAGCCGCCGATATCCTGCGGTTTCCCTTGCGCTCCCGTTAGCTCTGAAAGTATCTTCGCCTCATTGTCCCCAAGCTCCTTCGCAGGCCTGGTAAAATGCGTCTTAAGGTCTTTGTCCTTTGTCTGCTCGGCGAGCGCCAGTGCCCAGTATTGAGCCAGATAAAAATGGCTTCCCCTGTTGTCAAGTTCACCTACCTTGCGGGCCGGCGACCTGTTGTTATCCAGAATCTTGCCGATAGCCTGGTCTATCGTATCAGCAAGCACCTGGGCTTTTTGGTTCTTGAACATGTTGGCCAGATGTTCAAGGGATACCCCGAGGGCCAGAAATTCACCGAGAGAATCCCATCTGAGATACCCTTCCTCAAGGAATTGCTGAACGTGTTTGGGAGCGGAGCCACCAGCACCGGTCTCGAAAAGTCCTCCTCCGGCCATGAGCGGCACTATCGAGAGCATCTTGGCGCTGGTGCCCAGCTCGAGTATCGGGAAGAGGTCGGTTAAATAATCGCGAAGGACGTTGCCGGTTACGGAAATAGTGTCTTTCCCGGCTCTTATACGATCAAGCGATAAACGCGTGGCTTCTACAGGAGGCATTATCTTTATATCAAGACCCTTGGTGTCATGGTCCTTGAGGTAGCGGTTAACCTTCTCTATTATCTGCACGTCGTGCGCCCTGCCCTTGTCAAGCCAGAAAACAGCGGGCGCTCCGGTGGCTCTGGCCCTTGTTACCGCGAGCTTGACCCAGTCCTGTATCGGCGCGTCTTTTGTCTGGCACATGCGGAAGATATCACCTTCTTCAACGGACTGTTCAAGCAACGTCTTCCCGGAGGCGTCAACTACCCGGATCGTCCCGTTCCCCGGCGACTTGAACGTCTTGTCGTGAGAACCGTACTCCTCCGCCTTTTGCGCCATGAGGCCCACGTTTGGAACGCTCCCCATTGTCTTGGGATCGAAAGCGCCGTGCTTTCTGCAATCATCTATGACGACCTGATAGACGTCGGCATAGCACCTGTCCGGTATCACGGCCTTGGTATCGTGGAGCTTGCCGTCGGGCCCCCACATTTTCCCTGATTCGCGGATCATGGCAGGCATGGACGCGTCGATGATAACATCGCTCGGCACATGGAGGTTGGTAATGCCCTTGTCGGAGTTGACCATCGCAAGTTCCGGGCGGTTCTTGAAGACGGCCTTGATATCGGATTCGATATGGGCCCTCTGGGCGTCCGGGAGCTTCGCTATCTTGGCGTAAAGGTCGCCAAGACCGTTGTTCGGGTCTACGCCAAGCTCTTTAAACAGAGATGCGTGCTTTTCAAATACGTCCTTGAAGAAGACGGATACCGCATGGCCGAACATGATCGGGTCGGAGACCTTCATCATAGTGCACTTGAGGTGCAAAGAAAGAAGTACACCTTTCTCTTTCGCGTCCTCGAACTGCTCTTCATAGAATTTGCGCATGGCCTTGCGGTTCATGACGCACGCGTCGATGACTTCACCGGCTTTTAAGGCCGTCTTCTCCTTCAAGACCGTCGTCTTGCCGTCCGGGGCCGCGAACTCGATCCTTACGTTACCGGCCTCGGCGACTGTAGTTGATTTTTCGCTGCCGTAAAAGTCGCCGCCGCTCATATGAGACACGTGTGTCTTCGAGTCATGGCTCCATGGGCCCATCTTATGAGGATGCTTTCTTGCGTAATTCTTTACCGAGGCGGCGGCTCTACGGTCGGAGTTGCCTTCCCTCAAAACGGGGTTCACCGCGCTCCCCAGGACCTTTCCGTACCTGGTTTTGATCTCCTTCTCGGCGTCGGTTTTCGGGTCCTCGGGATAGTCCGGCACCTTGTACCCCTTCGACTGCAGTTCCTTGATGGCCCCTTTCAACTGCGGGATGGAAGCGCTGATATTCGGAAGCTTAATGATATTTGCCTCGGATTTTTTGGTGAGTTCGCCTAGAGCGGTAAGTTCATCGGGTATTCTTTGATTCTCGGCCAGGGACTCGGGAAAATTGGCGAGTATTCTCCCTGAAAGGGAGATGTCCCTTAGTTCCACAACGATGCCTGCCGTCTCGGTGAATGCCTTGATGATGGGAAGAAGTGAGTAAGTGGCCAGCGCCGGCGCTTCATCAACTGCGGTATACATAATCTTTTCGGACATGCGTTTCCTCCTGTATGTTTTCACAACAGTTTTATGTCAGCTGAAAAAACAGATATGATATGCCGCGCTATGAATAAATTTTTTGAGGCATAAAGCTTATTCGATTATTCGTTCATTGTCAAGAGTTTTTACTTCCCGTCCGGATAACGTCACGGACCCGATCGCAAATAAAAAACCGTCCAAGCAATAATAGGCGCGTTGGCGCCACTATTTTGCCCAGACGGTCGGCTTACTTCTATATATTGCTTCCGCTCCCCGGGTGTGAACTCACCCTTTCCCGTCAGTCACGGAAGTTTTTTTATTGATATTAATTTTGGTAAGGGAACTGTATTACAATCAGGTATCCGTTGTCAAGGCATAATTTTTTAAGCTAAACGTGCTCAAAAAATGGGGCCAATTTCGAGAGTGTCTGGTGCAGGTGTTCGGAAATTACCTTTACGTCGCCGAGTACCGGCATGAAATTCATATCTCCGCTCCATCTCGGCACTACATGCAGGTGAATGTGTTCCTCGATCCCGGCCCCGGCGGCCTTGCCGAGATTCAAGCCTATATTAAATCCGTCCGCTTTAAAGACTTTTAGAAGTGATGAGGTGGAATGACGCGTTAGCTTCCACATATCCGCGCCCTCATCGTCGGTAAGGTCCTCCAGCCTGGCTACGTGCCGTAAAGGCGCTATAAGGACGTGGCCGCTATTGTATGGATACTTGTTAAGCATTACGATTGAAGTATTGCCTTTGTGCAGGACCAACCCTTCTTCCGGGGCTTTTTGGGGAGCGGTGCAGAATATGCAGACGCTATCTTTCTCGGCTTGAATATATTCGGCGCGCCATGGCGCCCATATCTGTTTCATAATTTATAATTCGAGCGTCTCTCCTATCCATATCAGGATATTTTATTTATCCGTTCTCTTATCTCCTTGCCCGCCTTGAAAAATGGGACTTTTTTGGACTCGATAAATATATTTTCCCCGGATTTGGGATTTCGTCCCTGCCTGCCGTCGCGCGCTTTTATCTTGAAGCTACCGAAGCCTCTTATCTCGACCTTATCGCCCTTTGACAGGCTTTCGGTCATACTCTCAAAAAGAGTCTCCACGATTATCTCGATATCCTTTCTTGAGAAGTTATTGACCTTTGAGGCCACGGTTTCAATAAGCTCGCTTTTAGTCATTATCCTCCGCCCTCCGTTTTTGATTCGTTCGCCAGGCTTTTACAGGGACATGATCCCGGCAATTTAGAGCTTTCGAAAGCTATCGGTTATGGGGCTTGGGTGCCAGGTACATCAGCCTCAGCCCCGAAAAAAGTTCGGTGAAGTCCATGTTTCTGCTTAATGAATCTCCCATGACGATCTTCCACAGGCTGAATGGTTTTTTCTCGGTATACAAGACCGTGGGCCGCCCCTTTATCCCCGCCATCCTGGCGCACAGGTCTATAGCGTCCTGAAGGTCTCCGAGCTGATCTACAAGGCCCTTTTTCATGGCCTGAGAACCGCTGAAGATCCTTCCGTCAGCTATGGCGGACACATCTTCGACCTTCATATGGCGCCCCTCGGCCACAGCCTTTACGAACTGCCCATTAACGTCGCTTATAACACCCTGAAGGAGATCTTTTTCGTCCGGCTGCATTTTTCGGAAAGGTGAACCGGTGTCCTTATACTTCCCGCTTTTTACGACGTAGCCCTTGAGCCCTATCTTTTCGAGGAGCTGTTCAGCGTCGAGGAATTCGACTATGACGCCAATGCTTCCTGTTATCGTGCCTGGGTCGGCGACGATTTTTTCAGCAGCCACGGAGGCGTAATAGCCGCCGGAAGCCGCTATGGCTCCCATAGAAGCAACGACCTTTTTGGTTTTTCGGAGCCTGTTTATCTCGGAATATATCTCCTGCGAAGGGCCCACGGCGCCGCCAGGCGAGTTGATGCGTATGACTACGCCCTTGACGTCGTTTCTTTCTTCAAGTTCACTGAGCTGACCGTTGATGTCTGCAGGGTCGGTTATAACGCCTTCAAGTCTCACTACCGCGACTTTGTCTCCGTGCCCTAATCCTCCACCGAAGAAATACGCCAGCAACAACGATAGGGCGAGCATGATCAGGAAAACCGCGCCCAAGGCAGCAAGAAGATTTTTTAATATTCCTCCCCTCATCAGGACACTTTACCGCTTTTTTCAGGCTCCTTGTCTTCCTCGGACATCGCAGCCTCTTTTTTGACCGTCCTCACGCTCAAACCTATCTTGTTATCTTCAGGATCGACATTCAAAACCTCTACCTCCACTATGTCGCCCACGTGAATGTCAAATCCCTTTTTCTTTCCCCTGGTTAGATCGGATACATGAACTAAACCCTCAAGCCCCTCCTCAAGTACGACAAAGGCGCCAAAATCCGCTATGCTCGTGACCCTGCCTTCGACGATCATGCCCGGCTTGTATCTGCTCTCGACACCATCCCAAGGGTTTCTTTCCAACAGCTTCGTTGACAGAGAAAATCTCCTGTTTGAGCTGTCGATATTCAATACTACCGCTTCTATCTCCTGCCCTTTTTTAAAAAGCTCCGAGGGATGCTTTATCTTCTTCCATGAAAGGTCCGAGACGTGCACGAGCCCATCGATACCGTCCTCGATGCCGACGAAAATTCCGAAGTCAGTCACATTTTTTACGATACCCTTTATCCTGGTGCCTTTGGGATAACGTTTTTCAACTTCATCCCACGGATTCGGCTCCACCTGCTTCAGCCCGAGAGATATCCGTTTATTCGCCGGATCGATATCGAGGACCTTTACATCTATGAGGTCGTTTACCTTGAGCTTTTGGGAAGGATGTTTCAGTTTTGTCCACGACATCTCCGAAATATGGACCAGCCCTTCGAGGCCTTCCTCTATCTCGACGAATGCACCGTAGTCGGTCAGGTTGACGACGCGGCCCCGCACCTTAGAGCCGATCGGGTATTTCTCGGCAACAGCCACCCAGGGATCGGCCTTCGTCTGTTTGAGGCCAAGTGATATTTTCCCCTCTTCCCTGTCATACTTGAGCACCTTTACCGTAACTTTATCGCCAATCCTGAGGACCTGTGACGGGTGAGTAACCTTGCCCCACGATAAATCCGTCAGGTGCACCAGGCCATCTATCCCCCCGAGATCTATAAAGGCCCCGTAATCGGTAATATTTTTAACGACGCCTTCGACAACGCCGCCTTCGTGGATGGTCTCAAGGGTGGCTTTCTTCAATTCATCCCTTCTGCTCTCGAGTATTACACGCCTGGAAACTATTACGTTATTTTTTCGCTTGTTGTATTTTAGCACCCTGAATTCGAAGTGCTGGCCAACGATCTTGTCCTGGTTTCTTACAGGTTTGAGATCGACCTGGGAGCCGGGAAGAAATGCCGTAATACCTTTTATGTCCACGTAAAAGCCGCCTTTTATCCTTTGCGTAATGACGCCTTCGAGTGATTTTCCGGTATCATGCGATTCTACGATCTCGTCCCAGACCTTGAACTGGTCGGCCTTGGCTTTAGAAAGGACTATCAGGCCGCTTTCATCTTCCCGTCTCTCAAGGAGTACCGTTATGTCATCACCGATCTTTACGGTAGGAGCGCCGTCTTTATCAAGAAACTCTTTAATCGGCACCTGTCCTTCGGACTTGTATCCGATATCGACCATCACTGAATCCTGCGTGATTTGCACGACCTTCCCGCTGATGATATCGCCTTCCTGAAATTCCTTTATCCGGGTCTCGAAAAGTTCACCGAAATTATTCGCCGGTGCTTCAGCGACGCGAGTTTTATTCTCAGTCCCTGTCATTAATACGAACCTCCCCATGTTTCATTCTGTCAAAAATATCAAAAAAGTCCGAGCGAAATTTAAGCATTAAGTTGATATTAAAAGATATCATAGCATATTTCCGAGTGCAAATCATTTCAGGTTCCCATTGCTGATTCGTTCGACCACATCGTTTACGACCCAATCCGGCGTCGAGGCTCCTGACGTTATTCCCACTCTCGTTACTCCGTTGAACCATGAAAAATCTATCTCGTCGGCGACCTCTATATGATAAGTCAACGGCTGTATCATCCGGCAAATCTCCGCGAGCCTTCTCGTATTGGCGCTGTTCCTGCCGCCTACGACTATCATTAAGTCGACTTTCCTGGCAAGCTCTCCGCTCTCCTCCTGCCTTATGGAAGTGGCATTACATATCGTATTGAAAACTTTTATTTCGGGCGCCTTGTTTAAACAGAAGCTGACAACGGCTTCGAGTTTTTCCCTGGGCACCGTCGTTTGGGCTACAATGCCCAGCTTTTTCTTTCTCGGCATATCCTTGAGCTCTTCCGGTGATTCGACTACCCGAATGTCGGATGCGCCGTAGCTTACCAGCCCCTTGACCTCCGGATGTTCCTTTTCACCTACCAGTATAACAGCATATCCCTCATCTGTCAGAAGCTGAACCAGATCCTGGGCTTTCTTTACGAACGGGCATGTCGCGTCGACTATGTTCAACCCTTTTTCTTTTGCTTCCCTGTATTCGCCGAGTTTCGCCCCATGAGACCTTATTATTACTGTTCCGGACGATATTTCGTCTATGCTTTTCTTGGCGAATATCTTGGAAGACTCGAGTTTTTTTACCACCTGAGGGTTATGTATTATCGGTCCGAGCGTATAGATGCCGCCCTTATTTTCAGTCGCGCACTTATTGGCCGTGTTTATAGCCCGCTTTACTCCGAAACAGAATCCCGAAGACTTAGCTACCAATATCTCCACGTTTCAACCTCGCATCGATCTCTTTTAAGATGGTTTCAACCACTTCTTCAATGCCAATTTCAGTCGTGTCTATGCGTATGGCGTCGCCGGCCATCTTTAAAGGCGATATCGACCGTTCCATATCGCGCCTGTCCCGTTCTTTAATCTCACTGCCGACCTCGGCGGGCGCCGGCTTCCCGGCTTCTGCCAACTCATGATGCCGCCTTCTCGTTCTAATCTCATGCGATGCGTCCAGAAAAAACTTTATGTCGGCATTCGGGAAAACAACGGTACCGATATCCCTCCCCTCCATTACCACCGATCCCCCATCCCCCAGAGTTCTCTGGCACTCAACAAGGAAATCGCGGACAATTTTGCGCGTCGAGATTATGGAGGCAAGTTCTCCGGCTTTTTGGCTTCGCACCCCGTCGGTATATTCCCTGCCGTTAACGAAAATCCGGCCGCTACCGGCTTCATAATCTAAATTCACGGTCGAGCAGAATTCCTTGAGAGCTTCATCATCTTCAAGATCCAGGCCGGCGTCCGAAGCCGCGAGCGCAAGCGCCCGGTACATCGATCCTGTATTTATATATTTAAGATGGAGCTTCTTCGCGACAAGTCCGCTTACCGTGGTCTTGCCAACCCCGCTTGGACCGTCTATCGCAATGACGAGTCCCCCGACCTTTTTCGATCTCATGATGCCCTCACCGATTCAAGGACGTTAAAGAACCCGGGGAATGACACGTCGACGCACTTGGCGCCATCTATTTCCAGCCCTTCTCTCGACATGAGCGCCGCTATGGCCGCGCTCATGGCTATCCTGTGATCCCCGTGGCTCCTGATAACGCTTTTCTTCACTTGATGGCAGCCTATGCCTTTTATTATAATGCCGTCCTCATTTTCTTTCACCTCCACGCCGATCGAGGTCAGCAACTCCGCCATTACCGCTATTCTGTCGCTCTCCTTGACCCTGAGCTCTCCGGCCCCGCTTATGGTCGTCGTTCCGTCCGAGAATGCGGCTGCAATGCATATAATTGGGAACTCATCTATGGCCGGAAGAAGTTTCTGTCCGTCTATATCTATTCCTTTAAGCTTAGAGCTCTTCACGAGTATGTCGGCTACCGGCTCTCCGGAAACCTCACGAACGTTCAACATCTTAACGGATCCGCCCATTAGCTCAATTATCTTCAGTATGCCGGTTCTCGTGGGATTGATGCCGGCGTTCTTTATGAGCAGTTCGGATTCAGGGGTTATCGCGGCTCCAACGATAAAAAAAGCAGCCGACGAAATATCGCCAGGCACGACAATTCCACATCCCTTCAGCTTTTTTGTCGAACGTATCTTTATCGAATTTTCGTGAATGCCTACATCGGCGCCGAAGATCCTGAGCATCCGTTCGGTGTGATCCCTGCTCTTTTCAGGTTCTTCAATGATGGTTTCGCCTTCGGCGCATAGGCCGGCCAAAAGGAGCGCGGACTTCAACTGAGCGCTGGCCATCGGAGTTCTGTAGCTTATACCCCTAAGCCTGCGCCCGGTTATGGCAAGCGGCAGGCAACTCCCTTCGCGCCTTCCGGATATAAGCGCCCCCATCCGCGATAAAGGCTCGACGACCCTCTTCATGGGCCTTTTCCTCAGGGAACTGTCTCCGGTTAAAACTGAGAAAAACGGCTGCGCTGAAAGAAGCCCGGTGAGAAGGCGGGCGGTGGTGCCTGAATTCAAGCAATCGATGACATCGGACGGCTCTCTTAACGCCTCAACCCCGCCCCCGTTGACAACAACCCTGTTCTTTTCCTTCCGTTCTATCTTGACCCCAAGGAGCCTCATAGCGTTAAGTGTGCTTAAGTTGTCCTCCCCTTCAAGGAACCCATCGACCTCGGTGACACCCGATGCAATTGAGCCGATGATAAGAGACCTGTGAGATATCGATTTATCCCCGGGCACCGTCACAGTCCCCCTGATGCCTTTGGCGGGCGGTGAGATAATCGAGCCTCCGGATATGTCTTTTTTCGCGTTAATCACATCATTTCTTCGACACGCATGACTTTTCGATGAGTGTGTCCCTGAGCCTCTTTGCCATTTCAAAATCTTCTCTGAGTCCGGCGATGTCGCCCGACTCGAGTTTTCCTTTCAGATCATCGAGTCTTTTTCGAAAGTCCATGATTGTCGTTATTATCGATGCTTTGTTCATGGCGCATATGTCGCTCCACATCTCAGGCGAACTCGACGCTATGCGGGTGAAATCCCTGAACCCTCCGGCGGAATAATCGAGTATGTCCGGCATTTTCTTCCTTATGTCCGCTATGGTGTTTACCAGAGTATAGGCAATCATGTGCGGCAGGTGGCTTACAGCGGCAAGGGCTCTATCATGCATGGCCGGATCCATTATTATGACCTTTGCCCCGGCTTCCTGCCACATGGTCTTTATGGCCTCCAGCGCGTTGCCGTCGGTATTTTCCACCGGCGTAAGGATGCATGTGTGTCCCATAAAAAGGTCCGGCAGCGCAGCTTCAACACCGGAATTCTCCGTTCCGGCTATGGGATGCCCCGGAACA
>JAKAIQ010000019.1 GCA_021825035.1 Deltaproteobacteria bacterium
CCCGTGAATCCAGCTCATTCTCTCGGTGAATTGCATCTTGTACGTCGATGGGTCGAAATAAACGATAAGGATAAGCGAGAGGACGAAGTTTATAAGCGTGGTTCCAAGGGCCATGGAGCGAATAGCTTCCCTGTAACGCCCGGGTATGAAGAAAAGTATCCCGACGCCGATGAGAGGGATGAATATAAGCAGTGACAATATGGGGAAATGAAGAGTATTTTCTGCCATTGGTCCCGGTTATTTAACCTCTATCCGAAAAGTATCCTTCCGATAAGAATGATGATTCCTACGACGAATATAAGAGCGTAATTCTGAAGATAGCCGGTCTGGAGCCTCCTCCATATGCCGCTATTGTACTCAACGACGGTAGCGAATGAATTTATTATGCCGTCTACCACGTAAATATCGAATTTATGTGATACCCAGGAAACAAACCTCGTAAGCCACGCCGCTCCGTTTACGAGCCAGTCGATGAACGAAAGGTCGAATGAAAGGCACGTACGTGCGAGCCTCTTGGCAGGGTTTACCACTGCGGCGTCATATAGTTCATCGATGTAATATTTATTGTAAAGCAGCGTATAGACGCCGTTAAACCTCTGCGAAACGGTTTCAGGGTCAAGGAAGGCCGGGCGGCGTTCCCGCCATGGCTCGTAATACGATATGGCGGCAAGCGTTATGCCGGATACTCCGGCGGCAACGGAAACGAGCATGAGAATGTATTCAAGGCTGCTTACCCCTGCCGCTTCCGCGGCCACGGCCCCGTGCTCGAAGACCGGGGCGAGATAATTGTGGAACGGCGAGCCACCGGCAAAGAACGGCATCCCGATAAGGCCTCCGAAGGTCGCAAGTATGGCGAGTATAATGAGCGGGATCGTCATCACGGCCGGCGACTCATGTATATGATGCTTCGTATGCTCATCCGCCCTGCATTCGCCCGTAAAAGTCATGAAGACCTGCCTGAACATGTAGAACGCGGTCATGAAGGCCGTAAAGAGCCCCACAGCCCATATTACGTAATGCCCCTTGGTGAATGCCGCGCCAAGGATCTCGTCCTTGCTCCAGAAGCCGCTGAAGGGGGGTATCCCGGCTATGGCTATGGCGCCGATTATAAACGTAATAGAAGTGGTCTTCAGGAGTCCGAAGAGCCCGCCCATCTTGGTCATGTCCTGCTCACCCGACATTGCGTGGATTACGCTGCCGGACCCAAGGAAGAGAAGTCCCTTGAAAAAAGCGTGGGTCATGAGATGAAATACCCCGGCGTCGTATGCGCCGAGTCCGACCCCAACGAACATATAGCCGAGCTGGGATACGGTCGAATAGGCAAGGACTTTTTTGATATCGTTCTGGACAAGCCCGATGGATGCCGCAAAAAAAGCGGTGAAAACCCCTACCGATGCAACAAGCTGGCCGGTGAATGGGGCGAGGCTGAAAAGAATGTTATTTCTCGCAACCATGTAGACGCCGGCGGTCACCATCGTCGCCGCATGTATGAGGGCGCTCACCGGGGTAGGGCCTTCCATGGCGTCAGGCAACCAGACATAGAGCGGGAACTGCGCCGATTTTCCGATGGCGCCGGTAAAGAGAAGGCACGTTATAACGGTAATGAGCCGCGGGTCTATGAGATTTGCGTTCTTGAACACTTCCGTGTAGTCGAGGGTATGCACGCCATGCCCGTACAGGGTCCAGAAAAGAAGAAAGACGCCGACCGAGAAGCCGAAATCCCCGAACCTGTTTACCACAAAGGCCTTCTTGCCTGCATCGCTTGCGGATTTTTTCTCATACCAGAAGCCTATGAGGAGGTAGGAGCACAGACCGACGCCCTCCCAACCGAGGTACATGACAAGATAATTCGCTCCGAGAACGAGCATGAGCATGAAGAATACGAAAAAGTTAAGATACGAAAAGTACCTCCAAAATCCCTTGTCGTGATGCATGTAGCCCACGGAATATACATGGATGAGAAAGCCCACGCCCGTGACCACAAGGATCATGAGGGTCGAAAGCGGGTCTATCAGGAAGTTGAACGTTATATGAAAAAATCCGCTCGGTATCCAGTCGAAGACCGTGACCACTATGGAGCGCGACTCCGCCGGAAGAGAGACGAGGTTCACGAATATGGATACGGCAATAATAAAAGCCATGGCCATTGCAATACAGCCGATGAGTCCAACGGCCTTCTTGCCGAGCCTGCTCCCAACGACCCCGTTTATTATCGCGCCTATAAGCGGCAGCACCGGTATAAGCCATACGTAACTGAACATATCTACCCCTTCATGTCCCCTATCTCGTCGACATTCACCGTTTTCCGATTCCTGTATACCGTCACAAGTATGGCAAGGCCGATAGCCACTTCAGCCGCAGCGACGGTAATGTTGAACACGACGAAGATCATGCCGTTAAGCCCCTTCAGAAAATACGAGAACGCGGCGAGGCTTATGTTTGCGGAGTTGAATATAAGCTCAAGGGACATGAGTATTATGATGATATTGCGCCTCAGGAGCACGCCTGCCACCCCTATGGCGAAGAGCACGAAGCTCAATATCAGAAAGTGATTCAGTGTCGGCATCTTTCTATCCCTGTCTGTCCTTCATCACGAGCACTATGGCCCCCACGAGCGCAACAAGAAGTAGGATCGACACCACCTCGAACGGAAACAGGTACTTGGTATAAAGCTCTTTACCGAGAACCTCGGTGCCATGTCCGATAAGGATGCCGTCGGTATACCCCCCGACAGGCGCCGAAAGCTTTCCGCCGATTATCATATAGGCTATCAGCGCGAGCATGACCACGACGGCAGGGATGGCGATCACGCTCTGTTGATTGAACGCTTCCGTGAGCTCTTCCTTGCCGATGTCGAGAACCATGACTGCAAAAAGGAAAAGAACCATGATCGCTCCGACGTAGATAAAGACCTGCACCGCCGCAAGGAACGGTGACCTGAGAAGTATGAAGATAGCCGCCACCTGCAGAAGCGTCACCATTAGGTAGAAGGCGCTGTGGACCGGGTTCCTCACCGAAATCACGCCTATCGCCGAGAGCACGGCAATCGTCGCGAATATATAGAAGAATATCTGTTCCATCGATTTTTGTTAAGTCCTAACACTACACGAACGCATGTAAAAAGTCCATCACATTCATGATTACCAGTTTCTTCTCTTCGTCTTCGCGAGGTCCGCCTTAATGCGTATTCCCGCCGGTGTGACGATGAATGTGGATGAGGCGACCACACCGCCTTCAAAACTCTCCGGCACAGCCTGCGGCACGAGGAGTTCTTCCCTCTGCTTGAGATTGCAGCTCGAATCCGTGCATGCAAGCTCATAGTCCCTTCCGAGCCGCAAGGCCCTCGTCGGACAGGCATCCTCGCAGTATCCGCAAAAGAGACATCTAACGAGATCGACCTTCCAGACCCTGGCCACCCTGTCCGATATGCCGCGCCCGGTGTCGTCTTCCATGGGGATGACGGTTATGCACTGAGTCGGACATGCCTTGGAGCAGAGCTCGCAGGCCACGCACAGTTCCCTGCCTTTTTCGTCCCTGTTAAGGGTATGCAGTCCCCTGAACCTTCTGTACGGGATCCACTTTTCCTGGTCGGGGTATTTAAGGGTTATGCTCTTTGTGGCGTTATACCCCAAAGTCACCATCAGTCCCTTTACGAAGTCCGTAAAGACCACCTTTTTTATCAGTTCGAATATGTTAACTCCGCCCTTTTTGCCGTTCATATCTTCATGAGCCCGGTTATTATAAGGTTAACAAGCGAAACGGGTATGAGTATCTTCCATCCTATGGTCATGAGCTGATCGTAGCGATACCTCGGAAGCGTGAACCTGAGCCACATGAAAAAGTATATGAATAGAATGACCTTCCCGATGAACCACAATATCGGGGGTACGAAGGGGATGTTGAAAGGCGCATTCCATCCGCCAAAAAAGAGCACAACCGACATGACGGACACCGTTACCATCGCCACGTACTCGGAAAGCATGAAGAAGGCGAACCTCATGCCGCTGTATTCCGTATGGAACCCGGCGCCGAGCGTGCCTTCGTCCTCCGGCAGATCAAAAGGCACCCTGTTTATCTCGGCGGTCGCGCCGATAAGGAATATGAAGAACCATACCGGTCCGACCGGCAGATAGAAGAAGTTCCAGTGGAGAATGGTGCCGCCCTGGTGCTTGACTATCTCGACAAGGCTCAGGGACTTCGATAAAAGCACCACTCCTATGGCCGAGAAGCTCACCGCGATTTCATAGCTTATCATCTGGGCCGAAGACCTCAAGCCGCCGATGAGAGCATACTTGCTGTTCGAGGACCAGCCGCCGAATATGAGGCCGTAAACGCCAAGACCGGAAATCGCGAGTACGTACAGTATACCGACATTCATGTCAGTTATATAAAGCGAAACCTGCCTGTCCAGGAACGGTATCGTCCATTTGTCCCCGAATGGTATGGCCGCGTAGACCGCGAACGCCGGTATCATCGCCATGAATGGAGCGAGCTTGAAGAGAAACTTATCGGCCTTGTCAGGGACGATATCCTCCTTCAGAATGAGCTTTATCATGTCGGCGAAAGGCTGAAGCAGGCCGTGCGGGCCTACCCTCCATGGGCCGAGCCTCACCTGGATGTGCCCTGCCACCTTCCTTTCGACGTACGTCAGCGGCAAGGGCAGCATGAAAAGTATCATGGTTATGACCAATACTTTTATAACCATTAACGCCAGTGTTGCTATGAGTGAGATATCAGGCATCTTTACGTCCTTGTTTAAATCAAACCGTCGTTTACGGGACTATCTTCTTCTTCCCCACATGTAATTTACCATCTCCACGTACCTCGAATTCATTCCGCGCACTATCGAGTGTATTATGAAGATTATGTTCTTAAGCAACTTAAAAACCATCCTCGGGTTCGATTCAACCAGGGTGTCGAAGTCTTTTTTTTCGAGCACGTAGGTCTCAAGGTCGGATATTGCCACTATGGTGGCCGACCTGGGCCTTCCGTCAAGAAAACTCATCTCCCCGAAGATATCTCCGTCCTTCATGAGGGTAAGGGTAAAAAGCTCTCCGTCCGGCGCGGTCTTGCAGGCCTTGACCTCGCCTTTTTTAATCAAGTAAAGCGAGTTGCCGTCCTCGGAATCCCTGAAAACCGTTTCCCCGAGCTTGAAGTCCTTTTTCTTGACTATCTTTGAAACAGCCTCAAGCTCGACGTCTGAAAGATCCGCAAAAAAGAGATATTCCCTCAACATTTTCGGATCGACCATTATCTACCTCCCGGCCTTCGCTTTTATCAGGCCACTTGACGGCCAAACTTGCCGCCCGCAAAATTCAGGCTCCGACCCTCTTCCCTAAGCCTTTGTTATGTTGACCCTCGGAATGCCTTCGCCCCGCCTGAAAAACCTGTTGACCGGCACGTCAGCGTAATTTTCGGCGATGAAGGCTATCCCTCTTTTCGATCCTTTGCGGGTATTAAGAGTCGCGCGGGCCTCATAATATCTGCCAGTTATGCTAACCTTGTCTCCGCTCGCGAGTCCAAGCGACAACGCGTCTTCTTCGCTTATCTCGACGACCGCGCTCTTTAAAAGCCCGGTAAGCGTCGGAGACATCCTTGATAAAGCGCCTGAGTGAAAAAGATGATTCCCTGTAGTTAGCACGAAGGGATATTCGCCGGCTTCCGGCTCTATCTTTGTATCAAAATCGGTTACGGCAAACTCCGCGCCTCTGTCCGCCCCCATTACCATGGCCTCTTTAAGGTCGAGCTTATTTTCGACATTTCTTTTATTGTTGAAGGCAAGGCTGACGCCCGCGTACATCGGTATCTCTTTTCTTATCTCGTCGAGAACTAGGACCGGGTTTTTCGGACCGAACGACCTGTCGAAGGTCTCTCCTATCGCCCTTATGATGTCTATATCGCGCTTGGCCTTTACGGGCGGTGGAAGGAGCTTTCTTATTATCTGCGCCCTTCCCTCCTGATTTGTAAACATGCCGTCCTTTTCAGCAAAGCTCGAAGAAGGTAACACAACGTGGGCGTGCCTGGCAGTCTCCGACAGGAAACAGTCCTGCACCACGAGGAACTTTAGGCTCGACAGCGCCGACCTGGCGAAGCCTTCGTCAGGATGCATCACGGCTATATCCGACTGAACTACATACATGGCTTTAAGCTCGCCTTTGGAAGCGGCTTCGAGCATCTCGGTACATCCCATGCCCCTCTCGCTCACCGGACTGTAACCAGGGCCGAATCCGGGGTGCACCCCCATCTCCCAGGCGCCCCTCTGATTGGCCCTGTCGAGGACGGGAATAACAGTCACCTTCTTGCCAAGGGCCTTCAGTACGTCTTTAAGAAGCGCAAGACCTTTTAGCCCTTCAGGATAACGTATGAACTCCGTTCCCGCCAAAAAGCCGATGGATTGCGACGCGGCGATCTTCTTCGCTACGGCAAGTATATCTTCCGCTATGCATCCAGTCCTGTTTATCAACTCTTCCAGCCGGATGTCTTTGAGACGGCTCATCCCGGATACGTCCTTAAGCCTGTCCGCGGATTCCGAGTAAATGCACAAAGTCAGCGAGTCAAGGAGATGCCCGGCGGAGGCTGCATTGTGTCGCAGGGTCTTATTGGCCGAGCTGTCGAGCTTCATGGACCTTGAAGAGGCTATGACAAGGTTCATCGATCTTCCGGCGGATATTCGCCTTACCATATAATCGGTAACCGGATTTTCATCCGACAGATGCGCTCCTGTTATAAGCACCGTGTCGGATTCCATGCAATCGAACACCGACGCTCCGCCTTCAGTCATCCCAGTAGCGCTGATAAAGCCTTCCACGGCACGGGGGTCCCATCTCGCGCTCGAATCGATATTTGGGCTTCCGAGCGCCGTCCTGAAGAGTTTCTGAAAGAGATACAGCTCTTCGTCGGTAAGCCTCGCGGAGGCGACGCCCCCGATATTTTTTCCCGCCGCCGCAAAATTGTCTTTTATGAGACCAAGAGCCTCTTCCCACGAGGCAGGCTCAAGGGAGCCGGATCTTCTTACAAGAGGCGTTGTAAGGCGCTCAGGACTGTTTATGAAGTCAAACCCGAATCTGCCCCTGGCGCACAGCGTCTCGCTGTTGAGTCCTACGCCGAGTTGCGCCCTCGCCCTTATCACGACGCCGTCCCTTTCCTCGATGACCATCCTGCATCCTGTGGCGCAATAAGGGCAAATGGTATCTTTGCCCTTAAGGTCCCAGGGCCTGGTCTTATATCTGTAAGGGAGCCTCATGAAGCACCCCACGGGACAGACTTCTATGCAGTTTCCGTCCTGGTCGCAATCGAGGAATGACCTTAAAAAGCTCGTCTCCTCCTGATGGTCTCCCCTGCCGAGCGCGCCGAGGACGTTCGCCCCCACGACCTCCCTGCAGACCCTTACGCACTTCATGCACTGGACGCACCTGTTGGAATTCTTTATGATCACCGGGCTTAAGACATAGTCCTTTTCCTGGAACTTGAACTTAGGTTCCGCGTGACGGCCCTTGTGAGGCCCGAACCTGTAGACCATGTCCTGGAGCTCGCACTCGCCGCCCTTGTCGCAGACCGGGCAATCGAGGGCGTGGTTCGCGAGGAGAAATTCGAGCATCGACGCCCTTGCCGACATGACTGTCGGGGTCTCCGTATGAATGCTCATGCCATGGAGCACCGGGGTTATGCAGGAGGGCTGAAGCTTTTTCTGGCCTTCTATCTCGACAAGGCACATCCTGCATGAGCCTACCCCCACGAGGTCGGCCTGATAGCAGAAGGTCGGTATCTCGAACCCGGCGTCCCTTGCGGCGTCGAGTATGAGCGTTCCGTCCCTTACAGTTACCTCTTTTCCGTTTATCTTTACGGTAGCCATTTAATTTTCAGCCTTAATTGCGACCTTTCGCCGAGCAATTTCCTTACGGCTGTTTTTACGCCTGTCTACGGCATGGCACAGGAATCGGTCAGATCATGATACCATGCATTTTTTATGGTCAACGTGATACTGGAACTCATCTCTAAAATTCTTCAGCGCGCCCCTCAGCGCCATTACGGCGCCATCGCCGAGCGGGCAAAATGTGCGTCCGAATATGTTGGTGCAGAGACTCTCAAGGAGCTCGACATCGCCGGACCTTCCATTGCCGTACTCTATCCTTTTAAGAATATTCGTAAGCCATGGCGTGCCGTCCCTGCAAGGCGTGCATTTACCGCACGACTCATGGCTGAAAAACCTGTTTATGATGAGGGCGGTCTTTACCATGCATGTGCTCTCGTCCATGACGATAACGGCCCCCGACCCCAACATGCTCCCCTTTGCCGCGAGGGAGTCGAAATCCATCGGGGTATCGAGCTCATGGGCGTTAAGCATCGGGGCGCTTACCCCTCCGGGTATCACCGCCTTGACGCCTTTTCCATCGTTAAGCATCCCGCCGCAGTGGCTGAATATAAGCTCCCGCATCGTGGTTCCGAGCGGCAGTTCGTAGAGTCCCGGCTTTTTCACGTGTCCGCTAACGCAGAATATCTTCGGACCCGGGCTTTTCTCCGGGCCGATGGACGAGAACCATTTGGGTCCCTTCTCTATAATCCCGGGAATGCAAGAAAGAGTCTCCACGTTATTTATGACCGTCGGTTTTCCGTATAGCCCGGATAGCGCCGGGAAAGGAGGCTTTTTTCTCGGCTGGCCCCTGTACCCCTCGATTGACTCAAGGAGCGCCGTCTCTTCCCCGCATATATAGGCGCCGAATCCCCTGTGGATGTACATGTCGTGAGAAAACCCGGAACCCAGGATGTTATTGCCCAGAAATCCCTTTTCGTATGCCTCCTTTATGGCGGCCTCGAGCCTCCTGGTGCCGAAGACGAACTCGCCTCTTATATATATATACGATACAGAAGCCCCTATGGCGAAGCCTGCTATTATCATCCCTTCTATCAAGAGATGGGGGTCGTTCTCCATTATGCCCCTGTCCTTGTATGTCCCTGGCTCGCCCTCGTCCGCGTTGCAGCAGAGGTACTTCTGCACCGTCGGGTCCTTGGGGATGAAACTCCACTTGAGTCCGGTCGAGAACCCGGCGCCTCCGCGGCCTCTAAGCCCGGAGTCCTTTACCATCTGGATTATCGATTCCGGCGCGTGCTTCAACGCTTCCTTAAGCCCGTTATAGCCGCCAGTGCCGAGATAGCTCCCTATCGTATGGGATTCGGGCCTGCCCAGATTTTTTAAAAGTATTTTCTCCATTTCAATCCCGTGCCGAAGGTTGGCCTCTTATTTGAGGTCTTTGAGTATCTTATCGATCTTTTCGGCACTCAGGTTCTCGTAATAGTCGTCATTTATCTGCATCATCGGCGCCGTGCCGCACGAGCCGAGGCACTCAACGGTCGAAAGAGTGAATTTCTTGTCGGGCGTGGTCTCCCCGACTTTTATATTAAGTTCCTTTTCCATGTGCTTTATGAGGTTTTCAGCCCCCAGGAGCGAGCAGGATATGTTCCGGCATACCTGTATGTGGTGCTTCCCAACCGGCTTCTCGACGTTATACATCGTGTAGAAGGCGGCCTGTGCGTTGACGTCGACGGTCTGCATGCCGAGGAGCCGGGCTATCTCTTCCATATCCTCCTTCTCGATATGGCCGCCCCGTTCCCGCTGGGCTATCCGGAGGACGTCCATGACCGCGGACCTTTTGTTCGGGTACTTTTTAAAGACCTGCCGTATTTCTTCTTTAGCCTTGTCTGAGAACATTTTTTTATTTTTACCGTACGATAATTTCGTTTCTAAAAAACTATTTGTCGCACTCCCCGAAAACAGGATCGAGGCTCGATATGATCGCTATGACGTCCGCCAGGTACCTGCCTTTCGACATATGGCTAATAGTCTGAAGGTTCATGAAAGACGGCACCCTCAACTTCAGCCTGTAAGGCTTTTCGGAGCCATCGCTGACTATGTACGTGCCCAATTCCCCTTTGGGAGATTCGATCGACGAATATATCTCGCCCTTCGGCACCTTGAAACCCTGGGATACATATTTAAAATGGTGAATGAGGTTTTCCATGTTTTTGTAGACATCAGGCTTTGGCGGAGGGACTATCTGCGGCATATCGACGGTGAACGGGCCGTCCGGCAGATCCTTGAGGCACTGAGCTATGATGCGCATCGACTGCCTTATCTCCGCCATACGGACGAGATACCTGTCATAGCTGTCTCCGTTCTCTCCGACGACGACGTCGAAATCTATCCGGTCATACACGAGATACGGCTCGTCCTTCCTTATGTCCCACTTCACGCCGCATGCCCTGAGCGACGGGCCGCTTAGCCCGAGCTCTATGGCATCATCTCCGGTGATGACCCCGACCCCCCTGTTCCTGTCGATCCATATTCTGTTGTGCGTTAGGAGCGTATCATACTCTTCGAGCCTCTTCGGCAGAAGCTCGAGGAGCTTCTTGCACGCCTCCTTGCACTGGTCGGTGAAGTCGTACCTGACCCCTCCGACCCTGAGATAGCTGAGCGTCATCCGCGCACCGCAGAGCATCTCGAAGATATCGAGGATCATTTCCCGGTCCCTGAAGGCGTACAGAAGAACCGACATGGCTCCCAGGTCGACCGCCGCCGAACCGATGCACACAAGGTGTCCGGCTATCCTTGAGAGCTCTGCCGCTATGACCCTTATGTATTTTGCCCTTTCCGTTATCTCGATGCCGAGAAGCTTTTCGACCGCTTGCACGTAAGCCAGATTGTTGCTCATGGCGCACATGTAGTCGAGCCTGTCCGTATACGGGACGAACTGGAAATAGAGGAGATTCTCCGCAATCTTCTCGGTCCCGCGGTGGAGGTAGCCGATATCAGCCTCGGTATTGACGACCTTTTCGCCCTGAAGATCGAGTATGAGGTGAAGAACCCCATGAGTAGAGGGGTGCTGCGGCCCCATGTGGAGCGAGATCTCTTTTGTCGTGATTATCTCATGGTTATCTGACATTTTTGAGTGGTCCGGTAATAGTATCTATTCCTTTTCCTCGCCGTACGGATTATACCTGTCCTTATAGCCTCGAAGCGGATAATCCTTTCGGAGAGGAAATCCTTCCCAGTCTTCCGGAAGGTATATGCGCTTGAGGCCAGGATGTCCCTCAAAGACTATCCCGAACATGTCGTACACCTCCCGTTCCGGCCAGTTCGCGCCGAGCCAAACGGAGGTTACGGAAGGCGCGGCCTCGCCCTCAGCGACCCGTATCTTGAGCCTTATCCTGTGTTTCTTGATTATCGAATAAAGGTGATACACCACATCGAACCTCGGAACCCTCGTTTGATAATCAACGCCAAGCACATCGACGATGTAGTTCATCTTCAGGTCGGGGTCCGTCTTTAAGAAGGTGCATATGCTCCGCAGGGCCATCTTGTCTACGAGATGAGTAACTTCACCCCTGTAGACGGCCGTCTCCATGACGGCATCCCTGAAGGCATTTTTTACTTTGTTGACGAGTATTTCTTCCCTGTCCGCAGGAGTCATACGGAAATCCTTCTCTGTTCAAGTAAAAAAGGTTTTTCTTTTTTTATCTTTTCCATCAGCTGCAGAAAGCCGAAAAGAAGCGCATCCGGCCTCGGCGGGCACCCCGGTATGTACACGTCGACCGGAATCACGAGGTCGGTTCCCTGCACTACCGCATAGGTATTATAAGGCCCTCCGGCGGAGGCGCATCCTCCCTGAGCTATTACCCACCTCGGCTCGGCCATCTGGTCATAGAGCCTTTTTACGGCCGGAGCTATCTTTTTTGTCATGGTTCCTGCTACGACCATGACATCGGACTGGCGAGGAGAAGGCCTGAAGACTATGCCGAGACGGTCTGTATCCCATCGGGAGCACGCCGCCGAGATCATCTCAATGGCGCAGCAGGCGAGCCCGAACGTCATCGGCCAGAGAGACGAAGCGCGCCCCCAGTTTACGACATGCTCGGCCACGGGATTCTGCTTCACAGTCTTCATGACAGGATTGTTTCTAAGGACGTCGGCTATCACCTCGAGAGTCGTAAAAGTAACAGCCTCTTCCATCGGATTTTTTTCTTTTATCATAAAAGCCCTTAACGCAGATTATAAAAATGCCAAACCCTTCGCTAAACCCATTCGAGCGCGCCTTTTACCCATGCGTAGATAAGCCCTATCGCGAGGATAACCACGAAGACTATCATCTCGGCGAACAGAAATACGGATAACCTCTTGTCGGAAAGTATGGCCGCCCATGGAAAAAGAAAAAGCGTCTCGACATCAAAGACGATGAAGAGTATGGCGATTATGAAAAAGTGTACGCGGAAGCGGCCTTCATTCGCATCCCCCTGCGGCTCCATGCCACATTCCCAGGGAGTAAGTTTCTCTCTATAATTGTTTTTGGGATGAAAAAGAAAGCTCATGAAAAGGGCGGCCATGGCCATCATTGAGGCCGCGCCTATCATTATCAAAACAGGAAGATAAGAAAGCACCATGGTTGAAAACCTCTTTCCGCTCGCTTAATTAGCCAAAGAAGTTCCAATTGTTATGATATGTTTAACCAGAGTAGAGGCAAGATAAAACAAAAGCAAAAATTTGTCAAGGCAAAAATGTATACTGTATACAGTATACGGGTTAAAAGCCTTTAAACAGGGGCTTTATTACGCAAGGATGGAGATGATTTGACACAGACAGGGCTTGCAAAAACCGGGATGACGGAATAAGCGCCGGCAAATGCAAAAAAACTTACTCGTCAGAGGTTGAACAGATCCGTTCTTCTGTCGGTAAGGACGTTATTCAACGGATTTATATTTTTTTTCCTGGCGTCCTTGATGGATATCTTGAATGACTTTCCTTCTGCTTTTTTCCCGCCGGCCCTGTAAATAACCGTCCCATCCGGAGCGACTATCTGGCTCTGGCCTATGAATTTCAAGGCGCGTCCCTTTATTCTCTCTTCAGAGCCGACCCTGTTCGCGGTTATCGAAAAGACACGGTTCTCTATGGAGCGGGTTATCATCGCCTGGGGGCAGTAAGGCAGCACAAGATTCGATGGCTGGCAGATTATATCAGCTCCTTTGAGCGCGAGCGTCCGCGCCGCCTCGGGAAATATCCAATCAAAACAAATCATCATGCCGACCCGGGCCTTGCCGATGTCATAAACATCGAAGGCAGTGTCGCCGGCGGAGAATACCTTTTTTTCATTCCAGAAGAGGTGCGCCTTCCTGTATACGCCGGCGAGCCCCTTTCGCGGGCCTACGAGCACGGATGAATTGTAGACCTTGCCTTCAACCCGCTCAGCCAGACCGGCAACTATGAAAAGCTTTTTTTTCCTCGCCGTCTCAATAAGGCGGCTTACGGTGTATCCTCCTCTCGCTTCTTCCGCCAGCTTAAACGCCTCGGCCCTGCACCTGAACTGGTAGCCGGTCGAAAAAAGCTCCGGCAAAACGACAAGCTCCGCGTCGAGGGCCTCTATCTTCCTCACAGCGTCCTCGACGTTCTCCCTTACGCGGCCGAAGACCGGATCCGTCTGTATGAAACCGACTTTCATATATGCTCTCTCATGTAATCATTCGATCATTTCACCAGGCAACAACTTTTGCCTTATTTTATCTTAAAACCCGTCAATGCCGGTTGTCAAGGATTAAGCCCGCGCCGGGCGAAAAGTTTATCGAGCTGCGTGGACTCGAATGACGATAGACTCCCGCCCAGTTAAAAAAAAGAAAGGGAGAAAACGTTTTATCCAAAACGCCTTCTCCCTTCCCTCTTCTCGCGAGAGACTTAGCGGCAACAACCGGATTTCTTCGTCATCTTCTTTGTGGTCGTTGTCTTTTTGGCCGTTGTTTTTTTCTTGGCCGGTTTCTTGGGAGCCATCGCTACCTCCTTTTCAGCATTAATTAGCTGCTCTAATTGGCTTTGCCGGACACCGGCACAAAATTTACCACTTAAAAAAAAAGCTGTCAAACTATTTCCTTCGTTCCGGCAGCTTGCATGCCGGCGTTTAGTATGGTAATTTCTTTGGTCAAAACGGCGCTCAATAAAAATCATGAGGTGTCTCAGATGCCTATTTCCGGAAAAGACGTTACGCATGTGGCCGACCTTGCGAGGCTCTTCCTCACCGAAAAGGAAACGGAACTCTACACGGCGCAGCTCCAGAAAATCCTCAACTACGTGGAGAAGCTCTCGGAACTTGGAACCGACGGGATCGAGCCTGCTTTCCAGGCGGCTACTCCAAGGGAAATATTCCGAACCGACGCCGTCACCGGCTCCATAACTTCAGAGGATGCCCTCATGAATGCACCGGAGAAGGACAGGGGCTGTTTCAAGGTGCCAAAGATAATAGAGTGACCTCGGCCCGAAGAAATTATTTCAAAAGGAGAACACTTTGGATTTAAAGAATACCACCATCCACGGACTTTCGGCAGCCCTTTCAAGAAGGGAGATATCTGCCGTTGAGGCTACCGGGTTTTTCTTGAAGCGCATAGAAGAGCTCGACGGAAGGCTCCACGCGTTCATAACCATGACGCCGGACGGGGCCATAAGAGACGCGGAGGAAGCGGATAAAAGGCTTGCAAGTAAAAGCGGCGTAACCCCGCTTACCGGCGTGCCCATATCCCTGAAAGACATATTCTGCACAAAGGGCGTAAGAACGACGTGCGCGTCAAAGATCCTCGAAAGCTTCGTCCCGCCCTATGACGCCACTGTCGTAAAAAAACTGAAGGCCGCGGGCGCGGTTATACTTGGCAAGAACAACATGGATGAGTTCGCCATGGGTTCTTCAACCGAGAACTCCGCCTTTTTCCTAACGAGGAACCCATGGGATGAAGACCGCGTGCCTGGCGGAAGCTCCGGAGGCTCGGCCGCCTCTGTCGCGGCCGGAGAGTGCGTTGCGTCGGTAGGAACCGACACCGGAGGCTCCATCAGGCAGCCCGCCTCATGCTGCGGCGTTGTGGGGCTCAAACCGACATACGGAAGGGTATCGAGGTTCGGGATGATAGCCTTCGCCTCATCCCTCGACCAGGCGGGCCCTCTTACAAGGGACGTTACGGACGCGGCAATAATGCTTAACGCCATGGCCGGCTTCGACCGCCGCGATTCGACATCAGCGGATTTGCCTGTACCTGACTATACGTCATTTTTGAAGCCCGAATTAAAGGGGCTTAAAGCCGGGATACCAAGGGAATACTTCACAGAGGGGATGGACAGAGATGTCGAAGAGGCCGTAAAAAAGGCTATCGAAGTCTTTAGAATGAATGGGGCCGAGATAGTGCCCTTGAGCCTCCCGCATACCGAATACGCCGTGGCCGTCTATTATCTCGTGGCCACAGCGGAAGCGAGCAGCAACCTCGCGCGCTATGATGGCGTCAAGTACGGGCTGAGGGCCGGAGGGAAGAACCTGATCGAGATGTACAAAAACACGAGAAACGCCGGGTTCGGCCCGGAGGTGAAAAGAAGGATAATGCTCGGGACCTACTCCCTTTCGGCCGGATATTACGACGCGTACTACAGGAAGGCCTCCCAGGTAAGGACGCTTATCAAAAACGACTTTACCGAGGCTTTCAAGAAATGCGACGTTATCCTTACGCCTACCGCACCCACGGCGGCTTTCAGGATCGGGGAAAAGGCGGCGGACCCGCTTACCATGTACCTTTCCGACATCTTCACCATTTCATGCAACCTCGCGGGGATACCCGGGATATCCCTTCCGTGCGGTTTTACAGGTCAGGGCCTTCCGGTGGGCCTCCAGATTCTCGGAAAGGAATTCGATGAAGGTACGATCCTTCGTGCGGCCTTCGCCTATG